>CALFEP010000064.1 GCA_937950125.1 uncultured Bacteroidota bacterium | reverse complement strand
ATATCGTATTCGATTTATCTGTCAAAAAT
The DNA here is from genome assembly GCA_937950125.1 of uncultured Bacteroidota bacterium. Lineage (GTDB taxonomy): Bacteria > Bacteroidota > Bacteroidia > Bacteroidales > 4484-276 > CALFEP01. The sequence continues at coordinate 7,442 of CALFEP010000064.1, read as the reverse complement.
AAACAAAGAACCTGGAAAAATGATCATTACCACCAGTCTAAAAAGCTACGAAATGCTGATTTTTGTTGTTTTTTACCCCTTTCCTTAAGAGGAGGAAGGCTAAAAATCAGTAGGTTGCAAAAGCCCACATTAGGCCATGTCCCGATTATCGGGAGATTTAGTAGTTAAATTCCATTTTATATTAGACTCAACAACTATTTTGAAAATGGAAATATTGGAGTTGATGCCGACAATCCTGTCGCCAAATTACAGGTGAAAAACGGTGACATCTTCATCGAAGACATCGACCGGGGCATCATCATGAAATCCCCCGATGGCAATTGCTGGCGCGGCACCCTCGACAACACCGGAAGCCTGCATTTTGTCCAGGTAAACTGTGATGATCTGGTTACAGGACAACTAAAACCTCAATCTGAAATTGAGTCGCAGGTCAGGATCTATCCCAACCCTGCTGGTGATAAAGTATTCGTTTCTATTGATCCTTCACTTTCGGGAGCGAGGCTCGAAATTACGGATACTGGCGGCACATTGATTCATTCCGATCGAATGGTAAATCCTGAAAGCCGTAAAGATATGACCAGCTACATGAGCAGAATGTTAGTTTTCAGCATCATCACCCACAGGGGGACTAATATTGAAAGCATGAAAGTTATGAATGAATATGTTATTAACAATTCCAAAAAAAACGAATTACTGGTGAGAACAACATTTCGTCCTTAAAAACCTAACGCTTAACTAAAAATTGACAAAAAAAGTGGATTTTCACTTTTAGGGTGTTCATAACTTTTTCTTGCTTTTGCATGATCAAGTTTTATAAATTTGAAAGGTAAAAAAACAACAGCTGGTTTATTAGACTAAGCAGGCAATTGGGTGAAAGATTCAGGTATTTGGGTGAAAAAAATTGCATTTTGCTTATTCATGAAGTATTATTGTTGAAAAATATAGAAAGTTCGTTTTTACGAATCTTTAACGCTTAAGTTCAATGAAAAAAGTTACAATTCTTTCTTTTGCGGTAGTCATGGTTGCCATTGCAGCTATGATGGTTTTTTATACCTGTGGGAAGCAGGAAATGGATGAATCTCAAAAGGTTGAAAAACCAACTTTGAGTGATCAGGATTTGAAGATCAACCACCTAATTAGGTCCTTTCGTGCCAAAATGGACTATTTTAGAGATAACCCGGAATACAAAAGCGGGGAAGTGATGGAGGTTGATTCAGCGGTTTGGTACATCGATGCTACACTCAATTATTACTATGCCAAAGCCAATCATTCTTATGGTGTGATGCACATCGACACCATTTATTTGGAAATGAACGTGCTGGAAAGCTATGAAGCCATGTATGAAGAAGTTTTTGCTTCTTATGATGCATCACTTGATGGTTTAAGTGAAAAATATTATGCCATTGAAGGTGAAAACAAACAGTTTATCATGGCTATTGTTGAGGACATGGGTGCGCTACCTTACAATAAAAGGAAGCTCAGAATCACTACTTTTACTGGAACAGGAATTACTCTGCAAAGTGACGATTTTGGGCAGGATGAAGCATATCATTGGAATAAAAATGCCACTGTAGATTGTTTTGGAGTTCCAGCACTTGGTGGAGCTCCTATCATCTTTGAATCTATGTTAAACAATCATTACAATCCCGAACCCGGGAATAACTGCCGCTGGTACTTTTTTGGAGCAAATGCTACTTTAACTTTTTATTACGAAGATTATCAATTGAATGATCCATTGACCAATTACCTGGATTACAAAATATTTGCTGCAACTGACCTACCTAATCATCCAATTACATCAGAAACAGAGTGTCTTGAGTGGAACCAAAACAATTCCGGAATACATGAAATGCAGTTTTATTATGATAATCTGATTGAACTTATTGATGAATGGCTTGAATCAGGACAAAACACAAATAATCTGAAGTTTGCACCTTCAATTATCAATAGTTGGGAAAACACTTACAATGGAAGAGTAATATGGCATGAACCAACAATTAATTTTAGAAAAAGAGGTATTATCTGCACCGAATTAGAACTTCCACCCGCACATTGATTGGATAATGAAAACATTTTTAGTTGCTACTATATTCATTATGACTCTATTTATTGATGGAATGAATATCAGTGCTCAAACAACCTATCAATTCAATCTGGAATATCCGGTGAGAAAATGGTCTGCTGATGCAGTAGAGGATAATGAAGGAAATTTTCTTGTAGTTGTATCAGAACGATCTGGTGTTGAGTATTCATATAGCCGCGCTTTAAGAGCTTTTCTGCTAAAGATAGATTCACAAGGAGATACCCTGACTAAATATTACCAGTTTGGAGACACATTATTCAATTTCACCGGTATCACCAAAATCAGCAATGGGGGTTACCTTGTTACTGGCTTCTCGCAATTAGAGGAAAATGATGTATCAAGTTTGCTGCTGATGAAGATAGATGATTCACTAAATCCAGTTTGGGTCAGGCATCATTTAATAAGTGGATATTATTCTGTTGGAATCCGTTTAGTTTTTAAAATGAATAATGGCTTCATACTCACCGGATGCGTCTTTTCTTATCCATCTTTAAATATTTTCCCCTATTTCGCACGGATCGATAACAGAGGAAATATTATGCATTCTTACGTTTATCCGGACAGCACACCACCTGACGAATTTGAATACTTACTTACAAAGGATTCCAGTCAAATTTGGTTGTTTGCTCACTCTGGTCTTTCTCCGATTCACAACTCGCCATCACGAGCTGTCTTTGATACTTCTTTTAATCACATCTTTAGCGAACCACTTCCATCATCAGATATGGGAGATTTTTCGGCATTATGGTATTCCGATACAACTTTCCTTCTTTCATTTAATGGACAGCGACCTGAAATGCCTTATCAGGATGATGAACTTGGCATTGCACTAATAGATGGATCGTTGAATATTCTTCAGCAAAATCTTATTGGATTTCAAGATACAATTGATGATCCGGCAGAAAGATTCGCCATTGATTTTAAACATACTGATAGTATTTACTTCCTTGGTGATAAAAACAAGTACTTTGGATATCCTGGAACTGGGGTAAAAAGCTGGATAATGACAGGGCAACTGGATGCCATTTTTCAACTACGATACCTCAATTTTATTAGTGATAATTCATATTATGAAACGCAATACATCAAAGCAACCAGAGATGGGGGAAGCTTTATTTGTGCAGGAAAATGGGTTCCTGAGACCCAAGTGTACGATCTTATTTTCCTGAAACTTAACAATGAAGGACTCCTTTTGGGAAATCATCCCGAGGAGATTAAAATGAAAAAGGCGGTTCTTTGGCCCAATCCTGTATCTGATCAGTTGTTTGTACAAACGGCATTGCGAAATGCAAAACTAATCATTTATCATATTGATGGTAGCATAGTTTTAAAATATCCGCTTTCTAAGTTGGTGGAAACTATTGACGTTCAGTATCTATCAACCGGAATGTACATTTATAAAATTATTACACCTGAAGGGTACCACGAAAATGGAAAATTTTTTAAAAATTAGTCAAAACATAAACTTTAAACCATGAAAACAGTTCTAAAATTTTTCTTGTTTTTTGTCATTTTTACACCCCACATCATTCTTGCACAGGAAGAGCCATGCTTTGTATGTGATGGAAATAGTGTAAGAGGTTACAAATCAAGTGCATTAGGGTTTGGAAATACGGTTGAAGGTAATTATTCGAGTGTATTCGGGCTTAATAGCCGGACATCTGGACTATGTTCCAACGTATTTGGTTCAGATAACAGGGCAACTGGCGAATGTTCTTTTGTAGCCGGAAGAAATAGTAGTAGCTTACAAAATTTCAGTGCAGTAATAGGAAGTTGGTCAATTGCTGATAGGCTTCATTCATTTGTCATTGGAAGCCAATCCGAAGCCAATGAAGATTTTGGATATGTTTTTGGAAGTAATTCCAAAGTACAAAATACATATTCATTAGTTGTTGGGCATTTTCTTGAAACAATGGCAGGTAATGTTTTTATCATTGGTGAAGGTCTGCTTAATAATCCTTTAACCTGTGATAAGCAACATAGTCTGACAGTGGGTTTTAACAGTAATCTACCCACGCTTTTCGTGGGTACATCAAACGGTTTAAATACCACCGGCAAAGTAGGAATAGGAAATGTAACCGATCCCCAGGCAAAACTTCATATCCGGGCAGATGCTGCTGATGACGCTACCTTAAGACTTGAACCAGGAACTGGCAAAGTTTCACGCATTTACTTTTCCAATACAAACGATTATTATGTACAGGCTGCCAACGATCAGAATATGATTTTCCGCACGCCTGCCGACAGAAATTTTAATTTCAAAAATGGAAATATTGGAGTTGATGCCGACAATCCTGTCGCCAAATTACAGGTGAAAAACGGTGACATCTTCATCGAAGACATCGACCGGGGCATCATCATGAAATCCCCCGATGGCAATTGCTGGCGCGGCACCCTCGACAACACCGGAAGCCTGCATTTTGTCCAGGTAAACTGTGATGATCTGGTTACAGGACAACTAAAACCTCAATCTGAAATTGAGTCGCAGGTCAGGATCTATCCCAACCCTGCTGGTGATAAAGTATTCGTTTCTATTGATCCTTCACTTTCGGGAGCGAGGCTCGAAATTACGGATGTCAGCGGTAAAATGATTCATTCCGAAATATTGGTAAATCCTGAAAGCTACATGGACATGACCAGCCTTAAGAGCGGAATGTATGTTTTTAAAATCACAAATAATGCCGAAAATCCTATCGTTTCCACTAAAATTATTAAACAATAGTATTTATCCAATCAGCATAAACAAAATGGCATTTACTATTACCAAAACTTAATGGCTGCAACCATATTTCCCTACCTTTACACCGCAAACGGCCAGAAACTGATGAAACAGACACTAACAGAAAATGCGAGGGAACAAACCGTTGATTACATCGGTAGCTTCGTTTACGAAAACGACCAGTTGAGGTACATCCTCACAGAAGAAGGCCGGGCATTAGCAAAAACCAACGGTACATTTGAATATCAGTATTTCTTAAAAGATCACCTTGGAAATACACGCATTACCTTTAACCAAACCGGCCAGATTATCCAGGAAGATGCTTATTATCCCTTTGGGATGGCTATGAATGGCCTCTGCTACCAATCCGGTGTTGATTACGAAAATAAATACCTGTACAATGGCAAGGAACTCCAAGATGATTTCGGGCTGGATTGGTATGATTACGGTGCAAGGATGTATAATGCAGTGATTGGGAGGTGGCACAGTGTGGATATGCTTGCAGAGAAATACCGGAGATGGACTCCTTACAATTATTGTGTGGATAATCCTATGAGGTTTATTGATCCTGATGGGATGGTAATTACAGACTTTTTAAATAAACAAGGAAAACTTGTTGTCCAAGTTAATGACGGTTCTAATGCAGTATTTCAATTAACAGGGAATCCTGGCATAGAATATTTTAAGTTTAAAGAATTTGACACAAAGCAATCTGGAACAAAAGAAATAATTATTAAGAGTGTTATCAAAGGATCGCAAGAATATTCCAGAGAAAATTATCAAAATAGTGGTTCTACTACGTTTTGCAATTGGGGCGCTAGAAATGTTGCGGGATCATTTAAAGCAGCAGCGGAAGAGAAAGGGCTAATTGTCACCGGAGATATTGACACATTTTTAAAACCTGGGCAGTCAGCAAAAAATATTTACGATAATATGGGGAAAAGTGGTCTGGTGAATGAAGACGAGGCTGTAAAAGCAGCAAAATCTGAAAATACGTTAGCTGTTACCATTAATTCCAATCATGTTATCACATACACCCCAAATGGAAAATATAACAACATTGGAGGTAGTAATGGGAATTCAATACAATCATATTTATGGATGGGGCAAATTGAAGGGGTTAAATTTTTTGAATTTAAAGCGGTTGATCCTAAAAAAAATACAAATGTCAAGAATTATTAAAAAAACAAACTTTTATATAGCTCATATTTTTTTATTATTAATTTTTACCAGTTGCATAAGAGTAACAAATAACGGGGAATATGAGCGATTTGTAAATAATTTTAAAGAAATAACTTTGCCATTCTCTATAAACGATTCAATAGCTTTCAAAGACTGGCCTTCTGAGGATTTTATTGATACAGTTTTTATAAAGAAGTATGATTTGATATCAAAATTTTCACATGAAGAATACCCTCCCATAAAACTTATGGATTATCAATGCTCTTACATCGGAAGGTACAGTACAAAAAAGTGTAAAGTATTAATATATAGGATGTTTACAACAGAAGCGGGACGAGGAAATCCTGTAATTATTTTAGCAACACTTTCTTCTATAGGGAAAAAGATAGACGACGTTATAGTATTATGGAATAATATTGAAGATCCATTTTACGCTCAGAGAGTAACCCTCAAAATTTTCAATAACAGAACCTTAGAGATAATTGCATTAATAAAAGTTTATGGATATTTAGATGGAAGCATCGTTCCAAAAAAAATAACAGAAAAAAGGTTAGGGTATACCATTCAGAAAGACGGAGAAATAATTTTAACCGAGAGAATCGCAAAGGAATTGTATAAAGATGACGATCCAAATATCCTTGATGACTTTCCTCAGGAGGAACATGATTAAATGTATATCGATTTCCAATATATCAATCTTTTTATTGATAACTCGAATTGCTTAAGCCGTCAATTAGTGATAATTACAACAATGAGTTTTATAAAAACCTGTTTTACGGCTTCATATTTTTTCTCAATCGCTTTTAATTGTTGCATTAATTCAAAATCCCTCGGGTTTGTTTTGCTGGCTAGTATGTATCTGATGGCTATTGGGTTGTAATCAGTGCCATTGCTAACGCCATCAATTAATTTCAATCTTTACACCACAAACGGCCAGAAACTGATGAAGCAGACACGAACAAACAACGCTGTTGAACAAACCATTGATTACATTGGCAACTTCGTTTATGAAGACAACCAGTTGAGATACATCCTCACCGAAGAAGGCCGGGTACTTGCAAAAAACAACGGAACGTTTGAATATCAGTACTTCCTGAAGGATCATTTAGGTAACACCCGCATCACCGTTAACCAAACCGGCCAGATCATCCAGGAAGATGCCTACTATGCTTTTGGTATGGCTATGAATGGCCTCTGCTACCAATCCGGTGTGGATTACGAAAACAAATACTTGTACAATCCCGAAAAATCGGAAAATTTTATTTTCCTGATTTTTCGCGAATCCACGAAAAATAAGAAAAATCAAAGATTTTATATTTTTCGGGACGGCAAAGAGTTGCAGGATGATTTCGGGCTGGATTGGTACGATTACGGGGCAAGGATGTATGATGCGGTGATTGGGAGGTCCTGACTTCTGACATTTAGTGCGGTAGCAAATTCCATTTGGTTAGGAATTCA
>CALFEP010000063.1 GCA_937950125.1 uncultured Bacteroidota bacterium | reverse complement strand
TTAAAATCCTGATTAACAAACGGTTATGCTAATAAATTTGTGCGGATGAAGGGACTCGAACCCCCACGCCTTACGGCACCAGATCCTAAGTCTGGCGCGGCTACCAATTACGCCACATCCGCATTTGGCCGCCGCAAAGATAGTTCATTTTTATTTCCCTAAGTTATTTTGAGCGCAATCTTTGCTTTTGAACCTACTAAACCGTTAAATCCGAATTTCAATGTTTTATGGGTTTCACACAAATTAGCAAAAGATTTTTTTTACGATTTGAGCGTTACTAATGCAGATTGTACAATAAATATTTATTTCAGTTTGGAAACTTTTAAAACTATGGGATATTTTGCTGATTATTATTACCTGAAAAATGCCTTTAATCAGGATGAGGATGTTATTCAGCTGTATAACAATTCGCTATCAATCTGCAACCTGCCATTTGAATCACGAAATTGTCATATCCTGCCAGGTGAAGATAGTTATGACGATAGTGGGATTGTTTTTCCAAAGACACCTGATTATCAAAATGCCATTTCTCCTGAAATAAACGAAATATTGAATTTGGCAGATTCAAAGGTTTTTGAGAACAGATTTTTTAAATATTCAGTTTTTATGCCAGGCAGGGCAAGCAAGGCTGATGAGGCAATTCTCCTTTTTCATGGTTTAAACGAAAAGAATTGGTTTAAGTACCTTCCCTGGGCTAAATCACTGGTCGAATTGACAGGCAAAGCAGTCATTCTGTTTCCGATAGCATTTCACATGAACCGCGCCCCGGCCGATTGGTCGGATTTTCGCACCATGAACGATTTGAAATATGTTCGGCAAGGGCTATTTCCAGCCATAGTAGGCTCATCTTTTGCAAATGTTGCTATCAGCACCAGGCTGCATATTCTGCCTCAGCGCTTTTTTTGGTCAGGTGTCCAAACATTTTATGATGTATTGCAATTGCTGAGTGAAATAAAATCAGGTCATCATCCCCTGATTTCAACACACGCCACAATCGATTTTTTTGCCTATTCGGTGGGGGCCTTCCTTACCGAGATACTTTTAATGGACGACTCTTCAGGCTATCTTAATCAGTCCAGGCTATTTATGTTTTGTGGTGGGCCGGTTTTCAACAGAATGTCGCCTGTGCGTAAAAGCATCATCGACAGTGAGGCAAACATTGCCTTGTATTCCTTTTTTCTGGAACATTTGGATAATTACCTGAAAAAAGACAAACGGCTTGCTCATTATTTTAGCTCCCAACATAGTGAAGGGATGGTATTTAAGGCAATGCTCGATTACAACAAAATGATTGAATTCAGGGAAGAGAAATTGCGAAATATTAGTTCAAGAATCAAAGCCCTTGCGCTGAAAAAGGACCTGGTGGTGCCACATTATGAAGTTCTCAATACTTTAAAAGGCGCCGAAAGAGATATTCCGGTTGAAGTTCAGGTGTTGGATTTCCCTTACCAGTACAGCCACGAAAATCCATTTCCGGTTTCCGATAAAATCATTGAACAGGTTGAAAAAAGCTATCAGGAAGTATTCTCGACTGCTGCCAGGTTTTTAACCAAAAAATAGCCGGTTAGGTGTGTTTATTTCGTTCAATGTTGAGATTTATTATGGCAAAAATCATTATCACTGCACTAACCCATTGAACAAAAGTGAGTTTTGCCCCGTTAATAAAATAGTCGAAAATAACCGCTGAAATCGGAAAAAACAATTCGCAGATAGTACCAACAATGGCTTTAACCCTTTTAAGGCCATAGTAATACAGAAATATTGCTCCCGATCCTGTGGTAAATGCAATGATGAGGAAAATTAACCAATTTAACTTCGTTGTTAGTTCTAACTGATCGAAAAAATTCGATGAAAACAATACGACCACCAACATTATTACGGCAGTAAAACCGTACCGAAAAAAAGTTGCTGTTTGAAAACTGTACCTGTTTAGTACTTTTTTACTGAAAACTGTTGAACCTCCAAAAGAGAATGAAGCAAGCAGGGCAAATAGTGCTGCATACATGGTGTTGGCTCCAGAATCCAGGTCAGGAAAGTGAAAGCCAAAGGTGAGAAAATATCCACCAGTGATGGCCACCGACGCCCAAAGCAAGTAATTCTTTCCGGGTTTTTCGTTTAAAAATACAGCTGACAGTGCGATGGCAAATGCAGGTTGCAGTTTTTGCAGAAGTACTACCACTGTGAGGTGTTGAAAATTAACCAAAAAAAGCGCTTTCACAATGGCAATTGTACCTATAGCTCCTCCAAAAACTGCAATGAGTATCAAAAAGAAATAATCGTTGATACTAAAGGTTTTTAAATACCTGAATTGTCCGCTGAAAAGGAAACTCATGAATAGAAAAGGGATTGCATGAAGGATAAATACCACAAAAACAATATCGAGGTTTGCAAGACGGGGCGTAAGCACAACTCCGTCGAAACCCCACATGATGGCTGAAAGGCTAATGGCAGTAGATCCGAGGATCAGGCTTTTTTTCGAGTTCATCCACTTAATTTAGTGCAGGCAAAAATAGTCTAAAAAAATTCTTGCATTGGTTAATTCAAAACTTGATAGCATCAAGCCTGCCTTGTTAATTTTTTTATTTCTTTCAAAAAATTGAAGTGATTTATTTTTTTTTATCTTTGGACAAAACACTGAATTAAGAATACATAATACGATTGAATATGGCCATAGATGACGATAACAAACCAGTTGAAGTTTTCTCGGGAACCGCATGGCAGGCCGAAACGGTAAAAGCAATGTTGGAAGACAACGAAATTGAAGCTTTTTTTGGTGACGAAATTTGGGGAAGCGACGCCCCAATGAATTCATCTGCTGGTACCGCTGGTTCTGTAATGGTTTTTGTAAAAAAAATCGACCTGCAGGATGCGAAAATTGCCATTGAAAGATATTACGAGGATATTACCGAAGAAGAGCAGGGATTTTGAAAGGTGGCTTTAATTATCTGATTCCATTTGTTTTAATATCTTTTCCTGTTGTTCCAGACGGTTTTTCAAAATGGAAATATACACCTGATTAATGGTATCAGGAAACAAACGGTGCGATTCCTCGGCCCATTCAAGGGCTTCGGGCAGCAAACCATTCATTTCGCTTGCCAGTGCCAGGTTAAAACATGCTTTTGAGAGGTTTTTAGGGTCATTTCCTTCAAGCGACTTGTCCCAAATTGATGCAGCCTTGTCCCAATTTCCTAACGCTGCCTGCTCATAACCTTTTTTCAAAAACCGGTTACCTTTCGTAAAAATCACCCTGTCGGTGGTGGCATAATGTGGTGAAATCCGCTCGCAATAATGTTTTGCTGCCTCTTCAAAGGCTGACATCATATATTCGTGCCGCCGTTCTTCGGTTTCAAAACCATCCTCGAACAAAAATTCAGTCGATTGAAAATAGACCGTATCACAAATGGTCTTATTATCCAATAACCTGGAAGTAAATGGATTGATCATCAACCAATTGGTATTGAGGTAAACTGAAAACTCTCCGTAATATCCAACAAAATCGTTATAAAACGCTGAATATTCTACACGCTTTTTGGCTGAATTGAGCATAATCAGCGCATCAGTCTGGTTTTCAATACACAAATTTTTCAGATATGTGACTTCTTCCAAACGAAAAAGTTCGTGGTTAACAGGAAAATTCATACCTGCCGAGTCGATAGAAATTGCTTCGAATCGCCCCAAATTGTTGAGTTTGTCAGTCAATTGGTCGATGGCAAATCTGCCCAACAAGGTGTCGATGTAAAGCGTATCGTAAACCCAATGATCGTAAATCTGGTAAAAGGTTCCCAACGTATCTCTGTTGGTGAAGTCGAAATTATGTATTACCAGTATCTTTTTGATGTCTTTGGGAATATCAACTGTTGCCGGCTCCAAAATATCTATTGTGAAAAATTCATATGTTTTGCAAGATTGCAGAAACATTAACACGACCAGTAAAAACAAAAATGAAAAACGCCGAGGTGGTTTATTTTGCATGTCAGGTGTTAAAATTCAATCGTTAAACTAAAAAAACACTTTAACGTTTTTAGTTGAATATTTTTTATCAACCAATGGAAAATCAACCGAAAATTTATAATAACTTTCGTTAACCGATAGTAAATCAGCGTTTTCGGTTTTTACTGGTTTTCTGTCATGAATCATAATCTCAAATTCATGATGTTGTCCTGATTTACCTTCAAGCAGAATTTCGTAGCAATTGCCATCGAATTTTGAATCGAGAATTCTGAAACCTGCCGAATGATCACCAGGCTGAGGAGTTGATACGACAGGTAGTATTTGGGTTCCGTTTTCGAAATCAACTTCAATAAATGTTTCATTTTCAAGTAAAAAATCAAAACTTAATTGATTTCCATGATTTCCGACCAGTTCTCCATTTATTTTCACACTCAATAATCTGCAATCTTCGGGTAGCACAGGATGAAACGACATTTTCAGTGCTTCGCCTTGTTTCAGATAAAAACCATAGTTGATGTTGTTATCTTTTTTTTGAAGCCTAAAATTGAGTAACTGCCCGCCAACATTTATGTTTTCTGCTATGAATGAGTCCCAGAAAAACGGTACCGAAGGGCTAAAATCAAGATATTTATTCACTGCGTCGGGCTTCAATCCAAGCATCCCTTCGATGGCAGGCTGAAGTATCATGGTTTGGGACCAGCATTGATGATGGCAAACCCCGGAAGGTTTGTATTCGGCGCCATTCAGCACTTCTTCCGTAAAACCCAGCCCCCAGTGTTGATAAATCAGCAAGTTGTTCATCAAATGTGTAAAACCCTGTAGCGAACGCCCTGCCTTGTATTCTGCCAGTGATGTCCAGCCTGTAAAAAGTGGCCACACGCTTCCTGTATGGTAACCGTTTGGCTTGAACATCGGGCTGCTTTCGCCAACAATCCTCACGCCCCAGTCCGATGAAAATTCATTTCCTGCAAATCTTTCGGTCACTTTTTTCAGGTCATTTTTTTGTATTTGACCAAACAAAACCGGAATGGCAGGCATCATGCTTTTTTCTTCAATAAAAGTTCCATCTTTCTTCAGCCCGTGATAATAAAAGTCATCATCAGCATTTCTGAATTTGGTATTGATGATATCTTTCACTTTGTTGGAATCATTCTTATATTTTTCAGCAACATCGGGCATACCAAGGGTTTCGGCTATGGTGGCAGCCTCCGACAAAGCTTCACACCAGCATGAAGCCAGATAAAGCGAAGTGTGCGAACCAAACAGTCCACCGCCCTCCACCCAGCCATGTCCGACGTTGGTATTTTCGATGAGTCCGTCATTATCAGTATCGGTGGTGTACATAAAATCCAGGGCAGCTTTAATGTTTGGCCAGCTTTGACGGATAAACTCCACATCACCAGAGTGTTTCAAATATTTCCCAGCCAATGCAACATAGAGTGGTGTGGCATCAGAAGCATCGTAATGAACAAAACCTGATGTGCTTAGCTCGTGAAAAATTTTCCCATTCAAATCCTGAAAATTCTGAAACACCTTTAAATTTGCTTTAACTTTTTCAAAATCACCATAATTGAGCAGGGCAAAACAACTCCACGCAGCGTCCCTTCCAAAATACCAGGCATATCCGGGGCGGCCATTCACTTTGTGGCCACCGTCCCAACCCTGATCAGTGGCGCCAATGCCTGCTACCAGCGAACTGCCGATTCCGGGTGTTGTGGTAAAAAACCGGTCGGTTGCCTCTAAAGCCCACGCATAACCCTGATTGAAAACCGAATCGGGTGTGGTTATTGTAAGAAATTGATTTTGAATATTTTGGTGATAAGTCTGAGCGTTTGCAAAAATTTTTTCAGGATTTTTTGCAGCAACATCATATGCCGACATTGTAGAACCTGGTCCCTCACTGGATGCAGCCACTATCACATCCAAAAAATCTTCCGGTTCAAGGAAAAATCGTGATAACCCAGCAACCACCTGGTCTTTAGCCTCTTTGGTTTGCCAGACAGTATCAACCGGAAAAAACTGATCGTGACATCCAACGGCATTTTCAATTCGTTGTGTAGCTGGTAAAAGTGGCGATGTAATTGCCGAAATTGGCACGGTCGGCTTGTTGAATCCGATCATGCTGATAAAATCGCCCGTCGGATCGCTGAAAATGTAAGCATTGAGTTTTTTGTGAAAATCATAGAAAATTCCGCCTGTAACCGCCTCGGAGTATGGCCACATCAGCCGCTGATTGGTTTTGAAACGAATAAACATTTCGGCTTTTCCCATTCCCGAAAATTCGTAATGAATAATTGCCTGTGGTTTATCAGGCGATGCAACAATTATTTCTTTGAGCATTGCTCCTCCGATCCGGTAAATCCGGGTGAAACTTTCGGGACGTACTTCAATCTGAGGTGTTAGGTTTTTCAACCACCATATAGAGTCTTTGGCAGCGAGCCTGATCCCTGTTTCCATGTCGCGGAAAGCCATAAATGGGTGCGCCCAAATTTCGTCGATGCCACCTTTTTCTTTTCCCATAAGCAAGATGCGCTCGCCGGCCACATCCCAAAAATTCTCATCACCCTGCGCATTTTTCAACATGAGCGGGCTGTCGGTCTGACGCCATTTTTTTGACGGTGTTGTAGCTTTCATCGAAGGAAACCAGGGTAACGTGTCTGATTTAAAGCGATTAATAATAAAGGGTTTGTAATTCCAGTAAAATTTTTCATCCCCATTTGTTTTCCGGCTGAGGTAATTCAGGCAATTCTCTGTAAATTTCGCAAGATGAAGCTTGTTGACATTGTAGGTTTCACCAGGTTTTGCCTTTGTATTTCCGGGAAATTCAAAGTAAATGTATGACCCCACCGCCAGCACTTTTCCCTTTCCTGCTTCAAATTCAAGTATCATTTTTTTATTTTCCCTCAAGAAAATGTAATCCCAGTCGGTGGCAACAACTTTGCCCTTTGCAGGGATGTTTTCGCCGAAATAGCCGAAATTTCTTACGGTAAGGTCAGCAGAAGGTTTGAGCACGTAAGCGCCACCGTTCAAGCCTTCGAAAACCGGGTGCGACCGGTAGCTATGGAAACCCAGCATTCGGCCATAGCCCGAGTCTTCTGCCTTTTTATACTCAAAATCAGGTATTTTCTGTTCCAGACCCAAAGTAACAATCAGCTGGAAAGCCTCGCGGGTAAGCAACAAACTCCCTCCATTTTCAACAAATGATTTTAAGGCCGACAACTGGCTTTTGGTCAATATTTTGAAAATGTTTTTGGTGGTGTCAGCAAAATGAAACCACAGAACGTCAAATTCCTTCAGGGATTTTGGTTTTAATGATTTGTTGATGTCGATTTGTTTAGCAACAAAGTTGTCGTTTTCTTCCAGAAATTTCCAGGCTGCCAGAGATTCCGTATTGTATGTTTTATCTTGATATACAGTTAGATAACCTATTTTGGGTTTCTGACAAAAACCTGACGACATTATGAAAATATAAAGGATGGTAATGTTTAATCTTGATGTCATAATTTTAATCGAAAAGTTGTAGGATTTTTTGAATCGAAATTTCTGAAAAATCATTGATTATCATCAGATTTTGAGGCAATTGGTCGGGTTGATGGGTTGACGCCACCGCAATAACCTTCATTTTGGCACTTAGCCCGGCTTCGATGCCTGCATACGAATCTTCAAAAACCACACATTCAGCAGGTTTATAGTTTATTTTTTGTGCGGCTTTCAGAAAAATTTCAGGATGAGGTTTTGAGTGGGTGATTTCATCCGACGAAACCAACACATCGAAGAAGCTGGCAGTACCTGTTTGTTCCAAAGAGAAAAGAATATTGACCATAGGAGCCGAACTTGCAACCGCTGCCTGAATGTTGTTTCCTGATACCTCTTCCAGGAAATCTTTTAATCCATTGATGGTGTGAAGATTATTGGCAGCTAATTGCCTGAAAAGGTTCTCTTTTTCCGAAACCATTTGCTGAAGTTCATTCTCAGGCAGGTTTTTACCAAGAAGTATTCTGAGTGTTTCACGGTTTGACCGACCGAAAAGCTGATTTCTGAACTGTTCGGTAGTTATTTTTATGTCGTGTTTTTTACAGAACTGTAGCCAGGCATTTTCATGAAATTGCGCAGTATCGGCAATTACCCCGTCGAGGTCGAAAATTAGTGCGAAACGAATCATTGTGATTATTTTGCGGGCAAAGTAAAAACAAATTTGCTCCCCTTATTCACTTCGCTTTCAACAGTAACTGTACCACCGTTTTTTAGGATAAATTCTCTGCAAAGTGCCAGTCCCAGCCCTGTTCCGCGTTCATTGGCTGTGCCTTTTTTTCTTGCTGTAGAATCTACTTTAAATAGTTTTTCGATGTTTTCCGGAGAAATCCCAATTCCGGTATCCGCCACATTACATTCTAAAAGGTCGGCAACCAGTTTGCAGCTAATATTGATTTCTCCACCCGGGTTAGTAAACTTTATTGCATTCGAAATCAAGTTCCTGAAAATGGTTCTTACCATGTTTTCATCAGCAAAAACAAACGAGTTTTTGGGTATTTGATTGATGATGGTGATGTTTTTGAGGGTTGCATTTTTTTCGATCAAAACAATGGATTGATTGGCAGTTCGGTAAAGATCGAAACGAATTGGTTTGTACTGAATTACATCAAGGCTGTTGCGTGTCCATTCCAACAGATTTTCGAGCAGAAAAAACACTTCCTCCGCCGAAGTTCGCATGATATCGATGTATTTTCTGCGATCTGCATCATCCGTTTCATCATATTCTTCCTGCAAAAGATTGGCAAACCCCAACAATGAATTAAAGGGGCTTTTCAAATCATGTGCGATGATTGAATACAACTTGTCCTGTGTCTTGTTGGTTTCGATGAGTTTCTGCTCATTTTCACGCAGCGTTTTGGTTCGTTCGCCAATAATTCTTTCCAGTTTGCGGTTGGTGATGAACTTGTTGATGTAGAGCAGTATGAGGATAAGCGTGAGGGTAACTGCAATTACCACAATGTAAATCATTTGATGCATCCTGAAGGTGGCTTTTTCGGCAATCAGATTTTTTAATCTGATTTCGTTTTCAAATATTTTTTTCTCATTCGTCAGGCCGTCTTCATAATATTTAATTAAAAGGTCGGTGAGATTTCGGATGCTCGACTGGTTTATTTTCTCGGACAATGTCAGGTATTTGTTCATGTAATTGTGCGATTCATTATGCTTGCCGCTCATTTCGCAAATCATAATAAAACTGTGATAATAATGCATTACCAGTTCGTCAACTCCCGAAAGTTGTGCGAGTGGAAAACCTTCATTAAGCAATTGTCGGGTTTGCGTGTAATCACCTTTCTTCAAATAACAATTGGCCAGATTGTACTTATTGGTGGCAATTCCGAAAATATTTGAAACATTGCTGTTGATTTTCAGCGCTTTTTGGTAATTTTCGATGGCTTTTTCTGTTTGATTCCGGGCTGAAAAAACCTCACCAAT
The DNA here is from genome assembly GCA_937950125.1 of uncultured Bacteroidota bacterium. Classification (GTDB taxonomy): domain Bacteria; phylum Bacteroidota; class Bacteroidia; order Bacteroidales; family 4484-276; genus CALFEP01. The sequence continues at coordinate 4,581 of CALFEP010000063.1, read as the reverse complement.
CCTGTTGTAAATGTTGGCAGTTCCAAAATTATCTTTGTCGGCTGTGTAAATTTCCAACGCTTTGCTGAGGTGTAATATTGCATTCTGGTAATCCGAAAGTTGCTGAAAAGTTTGCCCCATCCAATCGTGAGCCTTGGCCTTGATGGTACTGAAGTTGTATTTTATCCCGGTCATCAGCGCCGAGTCGTAGTATTCAATAGCTTTCTGATAGTTGCCCGAGTAGAAAAAAACATTTCCCATGTTGAGGTAATGTTGCCCGAAAAAATTCATTTTGCCAAGCCCTCCTTTTACAAAATTCCGGTTTTCGTAACACTGAAAAAAAACCTTGTAGGCATCGGCATAGTTTCCTTTCATCAGATAAATTTCGCCAAGCATCTGAAGGCTGCCAATTTGCCCATGTATGTCGTTCACCTCCTGGTAATTGTTTATCGATCGCTGAATGGTTTCTTCTGCCTTTACAAATTGTCCACACTTGTAATACGTGTTTCCGATCCAGTATAAAGCCCAGGTTTGAGTGGCAATACCCAAATCAGGTTCCTTAATAATGCCTTCCAGAATTATAATGGCGGAGTCGTACTTGGAGCTTTGGTTATAAATTTTACTAAGCTGAATCAAAGTACCAGGTAGCTGCCCATTAATTTGGTTCTCTTTAAAAATGCGATAAGCTGAATCGTTGTACATTCGCGCACTATCGAATGCTTTGATATACAGCAGATTGGCTGCTGTTCTAAAATAATTCACGCCAAGATCATCGAAGGCATTTTCAGCTTTGCAAATAGGGATGGCTTTCAGGTGACATTCCGCTGCTTTGCGGTATTCGATTTCGTAGTAATAGAATAGACCCAAAAGATAATAGGCATTCCCTTGGTCTTTTTTCGACTTAACCTTTTGCGAAATCTGCAGGTATTGACTTGCATAAATGAATGCAAGATCATTGTTTTTTAGGTGATAGTAATTTGCAAGGGTTCTCAGAATTTCGACTTTTCGTGAATCAGAGCTGGTTTGCAAATCATTTTTTAATTGCTCGATTTCGTTTTCACTCAAAGCAAATGCTATTAATCCTGAAAGCGTTGCAATCAGAAAAATGATAAATCGCTTCATGGTTAAGAAATGTTGAAAATCGTGAGATATTTTTTTCAACAAAGGTAAATTTTTATCCCGATGCCAGAAAAAGGATGGCTATGATTGCCAAAAAAATTCCAAAATAATTTGTTCCAGAAAGTTTTTCCTTAAACAGCCAAAAACCTGAAATAGACGCTAATACCACTACTCCGATGTTGAAAGCGGGAATAAATACCGAAACTTCAAAAATGTTGATGCCTTTTAAAAAATAAAGCGTTGAATACCAATTGAAAAGGCCAAGGATGATACCTGCAACAATGTTTTTGATGTGAAATTTTTCCTCGCCCGGCTTCCATTTAATGGCCAGTACCAGGATTCCCAAAACCAGCGCAGCCAAAAATGCTGTTGCCAGAAAAATGGTAAAATCATCAGTAATATAAAAATGTTCAGCTACCTTCAGCAGGGTGTCGTTGGCTCCGAAAGCCAGAAAAAGAAACAGTGGCAGATAAAAATACCGGGCATTTATCCGGTCAGCCTGTTTCTTTTTTGATGTTAAAAACAAGGCCACAAGGGCAACAACAATTCCCGTTATCCTGAGCCATCCTGTGGAATCACCAAAAAGCAGCAAGCCAAACAAAACCGGAATAACCACCGACATCCTTCCGGTGATGGCTGTAACAGCCATTCCGGCATGACGTGCCGAAAGTGCATAAAGGTTGAAAGCCACAATAAGGGTTACACCCACTGCCAAGGAGATGAAAAACCATGATTCTGATGGAATTTTGGTAAAATTTACGTTTTCGCCGGCACTTAAATAGCCAAACGATGCCGCAGTGAGGTAGTTTACTGTAATGGCTTGTAAAGTGCTGATTTTAAATTGGCTAAAATACCTGAAAGTGACAATGATGGCCGTTGAGGTAAGGATAGCCAGAACAAGGTACATCATGTTAAACGGGTAATTGTTTCTTTATTTTTTCAATAGATTGTAAAATCATCTCCTGGGTTGCCGGAATCTGAAAATCTGGCTCAAACTGATGGTTTCCAACAGCAGAAATTGCATCTTTTATTGCCAGCCATACCGAAAAAGCAAGCATAAACGGGGGTTCACCAACAGCCTTGCTGTTGTGAATGGTTCCATGATACGATGGATTTTCAGGCAATTCGACTTCAAAAATTTGTGGAATGTCCCTGACACCCGGAATTTTATAAGTGTCGGGTGAATGAGTGAGCAGGAAGCCATTTTTATCCCACTTGATTTCTTCGGTTGTGCACCAGCCCACACCCTGAACAAACCCGCCTTCAACCTGCCCGCGGTCAATTTCGGGGTGAATACTGTTGCCGACATCCTGAAGGATAAAGGTTTTCAGGATTTTATGATAACCGGTAAGGGTGTCTAATAAAATTTCGGATACCGACATGCCAAAAGTGTAGTAATGAAAAGGTTTCCCTTTGCCTTTTTCTCTGTCGAAGAAAATGCCTGGTGTTTTGTAAAAACCAGTAGCACTGAGGCTTACCTGTTGAAGGTAGGCAGCTGAAATTAAATCGTTGAAATGGATGCTCCGCCCGGGATTTTTAAAATCGAAAATCCTGTCATTTTCAAAAACTACATCCTTTTCCGAAGTTACAACCTGATTGTTTTTAGATAAAATTTCAGCAGCCACCTTTACCAGCCGTTGTTTTAGCTTTTCGATGGCAGCTTTAACAGCCATCCCGTTCAGGTCGCTACCCGAGGATGCTGCCGTTGCCGAGGTGTTGGGTACTTTGGAAGTGTTGGTGGCACTCACAATAATTTTCCGGGTATTCACACCAAGCTCTTTTGCAACTATTTGATGGATTTTCGAATTAAGACCCTGACCCATTTCCGTTCCACCATGATTTACCAGCAGGGTCCCATCCTTAAAAACATTCACAAAGGCGCCGGCCTGGTTAAGAAATGAAGTTGTGAACGAAATCCCGAATTTAACCGGTGTCAGCGCTACACCTTTTTTATAAAATTCATTTTGGGAGTTAAAAATCGCAGCATTTTTTCTTAACAGTTGATAATCTGATTTTTGTATAATTTTTTCGTACAACAGATGTAGCCTGTTGTTCTCGATGAGTTGGTCGTAGTGTGTGAGGTTGTTGTGGTCGGTTCCGTAAAAATTTATTTTCCGTATTTCGGCTGGATCTTTTTTGAGTTTACGGGCAATCTGATCGATGATGTTTTCGATGACGGCCATACCCTGTGGGCCGCCAAACCCTCTGAAAGCCGTATTTGAAGGCAGGTTGGTTTTCCAAACAATTCCTCTCACCCTAAGGTTGGGAATGTAATAGGCGTTGTCGATGTGAAAAAGCGCTCTCTCGAGAATGGCCAATGAAAGGTCGGCGGCAATTCCGCCATCAGCATTCAACACAACATCAAGGGCAGTTATTTTACCGGTGTCATCGTAGGCTACCTTGCTGGTTGACAAAAAACGGTGGCGTTTTCCGGTAATAATCTGGTCGTCATCCCTGAAAAGGTGAATTTTTACCGGCCTTTTTGTGGCGTTTGCAAGCAGTGCTGTCCACGCTGCGGTGTGATTGGCCTGCGTTTCCTTACCACCAAAAGCACCGCCCATTCTTTTCACTTCCACCGTCACTGCATGAAACGGCAATCCTAACACTTCAGCCACAATGGCCTGCGTTTCGGAAGGGTGCTGTGTGGTACTGTAAACCATCATCTGCCCCGATTCGCCGGGGATACACAAGCAACTTTGTGTTTCGAGGTACCAGTGTTCCTGGGCGCCGGTAAACAGCTTATCCTCGAAGGTATTTTTTGCTTCTGCGAAAACCTGTTCCGGATTTCCGGTTTCAATTTTGCGGTCAGCAGCCAGCCGGGTGCCATTTTTTATGGCTTCTTCGATGGTAAGAATGCTATCGAGCGGCTGGTATTCAATATTTATGAGCTTTTCGGCGCGGCGTGCAGTATCGGCATCAACAGCTGCAATAATTGCCACTGCCTGACCAATACACAAAACTTCACCGGCTGCAAGACAGGGTTCGTCGTGAAATACCGGCCCCATTTGGTTTTCTCCGGGGATATCGGCAGCAGTAACCACAGCAAAAACTCCTGGCAAACGACGCGCTTCTTCAGCATCAAGTTTTAAAATTTTTGCATGGGCGTGGCGGCTGTAAACCACATGACCATGCAACAGCCGGTTTTCGGCCAACATGTCGTTTATGTAAACCGATTCGCCGGTTACGTGGCCAATATTGCTTATCTGGTGTAAGTTAAAATCCTTATGGTCGTTCATTTTTCAGGTTATTTGTTGTTTTCCGACAGTTGTGGGTATGTTTCCGACCAAAATTTCATCAACAGGTTTTTGGCCATTATGGTGCGTGCTGAAGCATGAGCACGGGCATCGGAAATGGGCTGAAACTCGCTGGCAACAATGTCTATCGCTTTTTCGATGGTTGATCTGTCCCACCTTTTACCCGTTAAAAAACCTTCGGTTGCAGTTGCACGTTTGGTGGTTGAGGCCATTCCACCGTAAAAAATGC
>CALFEP010000062.1 GCA_937950125.1 uncultured Bacteroidota bacterium | reverse complement strand
TGGCGGTTGCAGTTAAAATTACCGGGGTCGTTCTTGTTTTGCCGGCCTGTATGATAGCTTCACGGGTTTTCATGCCGCGCTCGCGCAAAACATCAATAAACTCGACAATCAGAATTCCGTTACGAACCACAATTCCGCCCAATGCCACAATTCCCAACCCAGTCATTACGATCACGATCGGCATTTCGAAGATAATGATGCCCAGCAATACGCCAATGATGCTGAAAACCACCTCGCTGAGAATGATTAAAGTTTTTGACAGTGAGTTGAATTGTGTGATCAGGATGAAGAAAATCAAACCTATCGAAATAATCATGGCTTCGAGCAGGAAGAAAGTCGATTCGGCCTGGTCTTCCTGTTCACCTGTAAAGTTCACCATAACTTCGGGATTTGAGGGAAACCTGTCGGTGATTTGTTTCAGGTTTGCAACTACTTCGTTGGCCGTATAACCCGTCAGAACTTCCGAGCTGAGCGTAATAACCCGTTTCAGGTCTTTGCGTTTGATGCCCCCGTAGGTATCGGAATACTCGAAGCTGGCTACAGATGAAAGCGGGATTTCGCGAAGAATTCCGGTGTTCATATCGCGGTAAATAATTTTCAGATTGAGCAGCTGGTTGATGTTGGTGCGCTGGTCTTCGCGGTAGCGAACCGTAATGTCGTACTCATCTTCATCTTCCTTGTATTTTGAAATTTCCTTGCCAAAAACAGCAGTACGTATTTCGGTGGCAATTTGTCCGGTACTGATGCCTTCGCGGTTGGCACGTTCGCGGTCTATTTTAATAATGATTTCGGGTTTGTTGGCCTGGAAATCCGATTTCAGTTCTTCGACACCTGGAACCTGCAGCGAATCGAGGTACCGCTGGTAGCGGGCTGCATATTCGATAAGCATAGGCATGTTTTCGCTGGTAATTTCGATGTTGATTGGTTTTCCGGTGGGTAGCATTTTATTTTTTTTAACCACAATTTCGGCACCCGGAACGGCAACCATTTTGTCGCGGATCAAATCCATGTATCTGCTGGTGCTTTCGCCATTTCTGTACTTGTATTCAACAAAATTTATGGTGGTTTTGGCCAGGTGAGACGAACTTGTACGGTCGAAAAAATCCTGTGATGCCCCCAGAGCCACGTTGGTAATCACCGATTCAACAATCGGATTGTTTCTTCCCAGCACTTCATAAACTCTGTTTTCGACAACTTTTGAAACAGAGTCGGTGTAAATCTGGTCGGTTCCAACCGGAAGGCTCACAAATACATCCACCGTGTTTGGTTCGTTGTCAGGAAAAAACAGAACCTTTGGCTTTGTTACGCCGGTAAGAATGATTGTAAAAATGAACAGCCCGGTTATCAAAGCCAGCAACTGGTAAGGGCGCGATTTCTTTAAAAACCAGCGGAGCTGACTTTCGTAAATGGTCATGATGTACGGCCACACAACATCCTGGAATTTTGTGATGAGCTTTTGAATCACTGTGTGGAATAAAACAGCCAATAAAAGTATGAAAACCAGGAAATTGGCTATTCCCTGCCATCCAACAAGATAAAACAGGACAATAAATCCAAGGGTTACAAAAATCAACAGCCTGTATTTTTTAAAAATGTCTTTGTTGGTGCGTTTTTCGTACTCATGTTTCATAAACGATACGGCAAACACCGGATTGATAACATAAGCCACGAACAATGATGCAAACAGCGTGATAATAAGGGTGATGGGTATGTATTTCATGAACTCGCCCGTAATCCCCGGCCAAAAAATCAACGGGAAAAATGGCGCCAGCGTGGTAAGTGTTCCCGAAAGAATGGGCAGAAATACTTCGCCGGCAGCATATTTGGCCGCCTTCACAATATCATGCTCGGTTTTATGAACCCGGTGGGTATTTTCGATAACCACAATGGCATCGTCAACCACAATTCCCAAAGCAAAAATGAAGGCAAACATCACAATCATGTTCATCGAGAAATCGAGACCCGGCAAAACCATGTAAGCAATGAACATGGACAGCGGCACCGACAATCCGACAAAAAATGCGTTGTTGAATCCCATAAAAAACATCAGGATGAGTGTAACAAGGATAAACCCGATGATTTCGGTATTTATCAGCTCTTCCAGCGTGCTTCTGGTAAATTTCGACTGATCGCCGGTAAGGGTGATTTTCAGGTCTGACGGAAAAACCTTTCCCTTCAAATCGTTTTCGATAATCGATTTGATGTTGTCGGTAGCATCCAGCAAATTTTCACCACTTCTTTTTATCACATTGAGGGTGATAACATTTTGGCCACCCAGACGCGAAAAACTCTCCTGTTCCTTAAATCCGTCAACTACCCTGGCAATGTCTTTCACGTACAAAATGGCTCCGCTTGACGATTTCAGGACTATGTTTTTAATCTGGTCGGGATGGGTAAACTGTCCGGCTACCTGCAACGAGCGCTTCATTCCGTAGGTTGAAATATTTCCTGCCGAAATGGTGAGGTTTTCGCTGGCAATGGCGCGTTCCAGATCGCTCATGGTTACACCGGCCACCTGCATTTTGTACATATCCACCTCAACCCTGATTTCGCGTTCAAGTGCACCAACAATGTCAACACGGGTTATTTCTTTCAGCGACTCGATTCGATCCTGGGCAATGTCAGCATATTTTTTTAGCTGATCGAGCTCATAATCTCCTGAAATGTTGATGTACAGGATGGGAAATTCGGAGAAGTCGATTTCCATAACCTCCGGGTCGTCGGGAAGGTTGTTGGGTAGGTCGCTTTTGGCTTTGTCAACAGCATCTTTTACCCTTTGTTTTCCGTCGGAAACTTCAACATTGGTGTTGAATTCGATAACGACAATCGAAAAATCCTGAACCGACTTGCTTGTAATGGTTTTTACATCGGCCAATCCCTTGATTTGTTTTTCGATAGGCCTGGTTACCAGGTTTTCCATATCTTCGGGGGCGGTACCCGGATAGGGTGTGGTGACCATTATTGTAGGTATTACAATTTCAGGAAACGACTCTTTGGGGAGGCTAATGTAGCTTAAGGTTCCTAAAACGGTAATAAAAATTGCCAGGATGTAAATGCTGGTTTTATTATCGATTGCCCAGCTGGTGGCAAAAAATTCCTTGTGTTTTGTTTTTTCCGTTTTCATTGGCATTATGCTGATGTCACTGTTATTGGATTAATGTAACACTCTGACCTTCGTTAACAACCTGATAGCCCTGGCTGATAATTCTGTCGCCCACCTTCAACCCGTTTTTAATTTCGGCCAATCCGTTGTAAACCATCCCTGTTTCCACCGGCTGCTTCGAGGCAATCAGCTCGCTGCCATTTTGTTTTACGAGATAAACAAACTTACCATTGCGCGAGTTTTGAATCAGGTTTACAGGAACAGCAATTGCTTCCGGATTTTTGTAATCATTAATTTTAACTACAGCAACCATATTCACCCTGTACTCAATTTTGCCTGATTTCAATGGCACTTCAATGCTGAAAGTGCGGTTTATCGGGTTGATGTATTTTCCTGTAAAGGAAATTTTTGATTCTACCTCTTCCCGCATATCCGGGAAATATATCATCACATCGTTACCTACCTGAACATTGGAGGAGTAAGATTCGGCCAGATCGGCTACCACCTTTACATTAGAAAAATTAACCACCCTGGCAACAGGACTGCCGGGGCCTGCCATTTGACCGATTTTTACCGGAACTTCTTCAACCGTTCCGCTGATGGGTGATTTGATTTTGGTTTTTAATATCTGCTCTTTCATGGTTGCAATCCTTGTTTCGAGCGACTCTTTGTTGGTTTTGGCCTGAAGGTATTGAATTTCGCTTCCCACCTTCTGATCCCACAAGCGTTGCTGACGCTCAAAAACTGTTTTTGCCAGTTCGTAACTTGCCTGTACTTCTTCCAACGATTTGTCTAAAATATCCGAATCGATTTCCGCCAGAATCTGGCCAACACGCACAAAATCACCTTCTTTAACATTTATCTTCTCAATGGTTCCTGCCATTTCCGAGGGAACAATCACTTCATCGTCGGCTTCCACAGCACCCTGCACCTCGATGTAATGAAGGAAATTGGTGATGCTGGCTTCGATGATTTCAACAGGTTTGCTGTCCTTTTTGCCAATACTAATACCCTGCGAGGCAAGCTCAGTTTCCAGTTGGGTTATCTGTGCGGCTATTTCCTGTTGTTTTCTTTTTAATTCTTCGAGTTGTTGTTTTTTGTCTGGCTGACTGCATGAAAAAAACAACACTGTCAATACGCTGAAAATTAATACCTTTTTCATAAATTTATTGTTGATGGTGGTCAAATTACAATGTGTTTAAAATTTTGTTGAGTTTAATTTTGGAGTTCAGTAACTGAAGCATATCCTGAAAATAGTTTTGCTGTGCCTGGAGGTACTGGTTATTGGCCGTTTGCAATTCGAGGCTCGATACAAAACCTTCGCGATACTTTATTAATGTGCGGTCATAAATCCTTTTTGAGGTTTCGACATTTTGTTTTTGCCGGTTGTACGAATCGAGGGAGTTCAGAAATTCGCTTCTCGATTGGGTTAAATCCATCGCCAACCCTTCAACAAGCTGTGCTTTGGTGTTCTTAATCTGGTCGAGCTTCAACCTGGCCTGATTGATTTTTGAAATCCTTCCACCGCTGGTGAATAGTGGCAGTTGCAAATTAATGCCAATCATATCGGGCGACATAAAGTCGAAATCGGGCTTTTTGGCTCTTTCCTGGTGCTGATAGAAACCCGAAATGGTGGGTAAAAACCGGTATTTTTCGAGTTTCAGTTGCAGTTCGTTTACCTTTTCGGTAGTCGATATTATTTGGTAATCAATGTTTTCGTCAAGAATAAATTGCTGTGCAAGCAGGCTTTCAACATCAATTCCGGCAATAAGCAGATCGAGGTTTTCGGTAAGTATGATTTCCTGATCGAGGTTCAATCCCATCTGAAATTTCAGAAGCTTTACTGCTACATCTATTTGTCTGAAAAGCAATTTGGTTGAGTTTTCGAGTGTCGTCCGTGTAAGGCTTATCTGGTCAACATCTGATTCTTCCATAAAACCAGCCTCAAACATCTGCCTGACTTCTTCTTCTGTAGAGATGATGTTTTGAAGAATTCCTTCTACGATGTTCCGGGTTTCGGTTAAAACCAGAACCAGGTGGTACGAGTCGTAAACCAGTTGTTTGATGTCCGTTTCATTTTTCAGGTGCGATTGCTCAGAGATGAGCCTGAAAGTTTTGGCAGCCTGCAAACCCACAATATAGTCGCTGCTGAAAATCAACTGTGAAACCACCAGGTTTGCAGTAATATTTTCCTTTACGCCAAGCGCTATTTCAGGCCCGTTTTCAAAACCAAGCGATAGTCCGTTGCGAAGCACTTCAGGGGTTATCACCGCATCGTCGGGTATGGAATTGTCGAGTGTGGTCGTCGGAAAAGATACCTTGGGAACCTTAAAGATGTTGACGTATTGTGCATCAATCGAAACCTGCGGCAATCCAATGGATGTGGTTTCCCAAATCTTCTTTTGGGCAATTTCGATATCTGTAGCCGAATTTTTCAGCGTGTAGTTGTTTTCGAGGGCATACTCAACAGCCTCCTCCAGCGAAAACCTCAGCGTGTCCTGTGCAGTAACTACGCCCATCAACAACAAACATGTCATAAAAAACAAAATCCTCTTCATATTCATTCACTAAATTTTAAATTCTTTTTTTGAACATTATAATAGGCAATGCCCGGTTCGTTGGCAATTCCTCTGATGTGATTTTCAATCATTACTTCAAATATTTTATCGAAAGTCAGGTTTTCCTGAATAAAAAAGTCACTGTTGTGAATTCAAATCATTTTCTGAACAAACAAGGTTGCTGTTAGTTCCGCATCAAGGTCGGCACGATAATAACCCTGTTTTATTCCTTTGATAATGTTTTGTAAAGCAATGCTGTAAGCAAGTTTGGTTTCATACTCAATGTGTTTTTTAAAAATCGATGGGTAATATTTTTTCAAAGCAAAAACATCGGATGAATCAAACTTTTGATATTCTTCATTCATGCGCTTACTGATTTCAAGCAGTTCGTCGATTGCATTCAGGTTTTTTTCGGCAACCTGACCAAACCATTATTCAAAAATCAGCAGCGAATGATGAAGTATTTTTTCAACCAGATCGGTTTTTCCATTCACATGGCAGTACAGTGTTTTTTTCGAAATGCCCATTTCACGGGCAATATCGTCCATCGAAACACTTCTGATCCCATATTTTTTGAAAAGTGTGACACTCTCCCTGAGTATGTTAATCAACTTCTCATTGTTTGTTGTTGTCTCTTCCAAGTTTTGATGTTTGAAGTTTTGGTTTGTAAAAGTGGAGTCAAAAAAAAGAAACGTTTTGCCTCCAAAACGTTTCCGATGCAAAATTGTGCATTTAAACAACATCAAAATCCTTTTTGTTGTATGGAATTACTTGTGGGGAGAAGAAAACAGGATGTGGAAAAGGCTGCGAATTACTTAAAAAACTGAATTACAGCGAAATAATTCAAAAAGGAAACCAAAGTTATGAATATCGACAATATCTTACAAGGTTTCAGGACACCTCATTTATTGAAATCCATCGTGTTTTTTTTGCTTTCAAAATACTGTAAACCTTCGAAGGTGGCAATACTTCTGACAAAATTTTCAAACATAACTTCAAACAAAGTAGCAAACGAAAACTTATCGGACGGGAAAATTTCTTCGTTATGAATGTCGATGAGCCTGCTCATGTAAAGTCGAGCAATGAGCTGAATACTAAGGTCGTTTCTGTACATTCCCTGGCTGATTCCTTTTTGGAGATTTATCTGTATTTTATTGAAGATAAAATCGCTGCGTTTTTGAAAATGATCTTGATAAATTGCTGGATACCTTTGTTTGAGCGATCTTGAGATGGTTGGGGTAAGGTCGTAATACCGGGCGGCCATTTCCTTGCTCACAATCATCAGGATATCGATGGCATTCATGCCCTCGAAATTATATTTGTCGAAGATTATTTTAAAGCTTTCGCGCTCAAATTCAAGCACTTTCTCCACCAGATCGAGCTCATCGGTGATGTATCTGAAAAGTTCTTCTTTTGAAATGTCCAGTTTTGAGCAAATGGAATTTACAGAAATGTTTTCGATACCCTTTTCGATTGCCAGTTTACGTATGCGTGAAAGAATGCTTTTTAACTTATCGTCCATCTGATCTTATTGATTATGAAAGTAAAATTTCATGCAAAAGTAAAAATCAAACTTAATAAACAAAGAAAAATCAGGAATTTGTAAAACATTCTTTATTACTAAAACAACTTAATATTCAGCTGTTTCGGAGATTTCAGATGGAAATGACACTGAACGGGGTTGGTTGTTTGGTTGAAGTGTTAAAAAGACCGTTTCGCCCCCTGATTTATTCGATGATCATTTTTCTGACCTGGTTGATGTTTTCGCCCTGGAGCGAGAAATAATAAACACCGGGTCCAACGTCGAAGTTTGAAGAAGTAAAATGCTCGAAATAAACACCGGGTTCTCTGGTTTCGTTGTCGATCAGCTGAATAATCTGGCGGCCAAAGACGTCGAAAATCCGGAGTGATATTGTAGTTTTCTGTCTAAGTTTGAACGAAAAATGTGTTGATTCTTTAAATGGGTTTGGGTAATTCTGGTCAAGTGCAACTGGGATGTATTCATTATCAAAATTATTTGAAGAAAGGATATCCGGATCAAAAATCGCCGTCCAGACACTCAGACTGCTGCCATCCAACCTTGTCCAAATGGGTCTTACTACGTTGTTGTGAGCAGTAATGTTGGTGTAATCGCCAAAAAATATGGAGGAAAAGGGCAAAAACGGGCTTTCGCTGATGACAAAATTTGAAAACGTCTGGCAACCGTCTTTTGATACAGCCATAAAAACATCTGTGTTGTTGTCGTCATAATTACGTCTGTCGTAAAATACGAAATACACATAACCAGTCACCTGGTCGATGGTCATCCAGGTAAAAAACTGCTGTCTTCCGGGTGGGTCGTCGTTCACGCGCAAGGGTTCCGACCATGTTTCACCCTGATCGGTCGATTTTACTACCCAAACATCGGTATCATCAGTTCCGTAGCGCTGGTCAGACCAGTTTACATAAATTGTCCCGCGATGCTCGTTGTAGCTTGTATCGCAGCAGGTAACGGGCAAGCCGTTTGCGCGTGAAATTCCGGGTATTGCGTAATCCCATCCTTCAGGGAAATCAGTTACAAAAATATCGTTTTCGAGCCAGGTTTCGCCCTGGTCGTAGGATTTGTCGAAAACAATACCTGCCGGCCCCGCCCAGGCTACATAAATTTGCCCTTCAGGACCTAAAGCCGGAACGGCTCCTTCCACAGTATTATCGCTGTCGATACAATCACCATCAACTTCGTTAATTCGCTTTGCTGCCGACCAGGACTCTCCGCTATCGGTAGATTTTGAAAACAGGATGTTGGACCGGTCGTTTGGATTTGAACTGCCGTAATCATCAAACTGTGTCCAGGTGCAATAAATAGTTCCATTCTTTCTGTCGATGGTTACCCATTCTTTGTCTTGTGCTTTTGTGCCGTTCAATCCCATGTAGGAACCGTCGTTCCAGGTTTGTCCCCCATCGGTCGATTTTTGGCAGACAATCCTGTCAATCCAATTCCCGACAGCAGGGCTGGAAAGATGAAAAAAATAGTAATTGCCTTCATTGTCAACCATCATAACCGGGTCGCCCCACACCCCGTTGGTAGCCGATTGCAACAGCCCAGCGGTCCAGGTAAAACCCCCGTCTTCAGAAATGTAATAATTGTTGATGTTTGCTCCGGCTACCAGTCTGTTGGTATTGTTAGGATCAATGGCAATGGAGGGTTCTTCGGGGTAATTTGAATTGCTGATGAGGATATTTGGATGCTGCGAAAAAACGGAAAAAGAAACCATTATTGCACTTAGGAGAATCAGTAGTTTTTTATTCATGGCTGTTCATTAGTTTTTGAATTGTTATGTATCCAAGTTTGTAAAAAGTTGTTTTTCTGTGTAAATCCGTAAACAGGTTAAATTAAATTCCAGCCCGTTCCTTTATAAAATGCAAGTAGTAAAAAAGAATTTCTACCCCAACAATCTTTGCCGGTTTGATTAGCAATGACCGGGCAAATGTATCATTATTTTTGGTTGATTTCGTTTTGAAAAATGACAGGAATTTAACAAAAAAAATTCCTGAAAAACAAAAAAATTCTTTTCTTTGCAAATCACAGGGACTTACATTATTGATGATTATTGGCTTAAATCATTTTTTCATGGATTTGATCATTTTAATTTCAATAAGAAAATAGATTTTTAGATTAATAAGAGATTAACCTGCCATAAACTTTGCAGGGCATATTTAAACCTTACTTAGTACTGCAGTTAGTTGTGATTTTTGGCGGATGTTAGTTTCCGAAAGTGTTTTTGCCTTTTGATTGGAAAAATGTAGCTTTCAGCATTGATAAACTTGTGTATATTTTGACCCGGTCGTTTTATTGTTGATTATTGGGACATTCTTTTTGGGACATTCTATTTGGACGTTTTTGTTTTACCTACCTTACAAGTCAAAGTTGTTTTATTAGGACCAAAATTTTATTGGGGATAGAATATTTGTATCTGTTTGTGTTAAATAAAAAGAAGGGGTAAATCATGAACAATTTTACTTATTATGGAACCAGGGTCGTTTTGTCTGCCCTGATGTTTCTGTGTACATTAATTTTGCAGGGTAATACAAATTCTGTAAAACATGTAACAAGCGCGAACAACATTGTTACTGAATTTTCAAAATCACCAGGAATCAGCACCATCCTTCCGGGAGACAGTGGGATGTATGTTTTTGACACTTCCTTGTTTTTCAATGATCCAAAGCCAACAGGAGGTTTTCCACCAATATGGAATGTGCCTGAAAATACAGGTGATATTCACGGAATAATTGTGATGTTGGAAGCCAATCCCAGAATTAATAATATACCCATTGAGCAGGGTGATTACATTGGTGGTTTCTTTGTAGATGAAAATGGCCAAAGAAAATGCGGTGGCGCTGATTTTTGGCAAGACACCGC
>CALFEP010000061.1 GCA_937950125.1 uncultured Bacteroidota bacterium | reverse complement strand
ACCAACGATGGTGGATTGGGTGCAAAAGCCCGTTTTGATCCGGGAATTCCTGAGGTGAAAGCTAATCACCTATCACCATCATCCCGCTACAGCGACGCCGATGTTTGGGCACAGCGTTTTTCACAGGAAGGTGTGCCTGTCGGCGAAAATTTCAGGGTAAACGATGTTTATGACGATTTTTACCATTACTATCCTGATGTTGCTGTTGACGGCGAAGGGCGGTTTGTTATCGCCTGGTGCGACGACCGTGACGGGTAAGAATCCATTTATTTCCAGCGTTACGCAGCCGATGGAAATCCTGTAGGCGCTAACACTAAAGTTGAAAGCCTTGCGGGTTCACAGTTTCAGCGGATGCCATCGGTTACTATGGATGCTAATGGCGGTTTTGTTATCGCGTGGATGGATATGCAATCAAACAATACAAGCATTTTGGCAAGGCGGTTTTCGCAAGACGGCATCCCGTTGGGAGATATTCTCGAAGTAAGCATACCGGAAGAAAACACGTATTATTATAAACCGTCAGTTTCTGCCGGTGAAACGGGCAACTTTGCCATTTGCTGGTATTACCATCAGCAGAGCAATTATCAGGTTATGGCTCGCCGTTACGACAGCGATGGTTCGCCGGTGGGCGAAATCTACCACTTATCAGAACCCACAAATTCATTTCAGATTTATTCAGCCATCAGCCTGCAAAACAACCGGATTTTTGCCACCTGGCAGGACAACCGGGGCAACCAGACCGGTTTCGACATCTGGGCAAACGTGTATGAATGGGATGCGTGGGTTGGGTTGGAAAAAGAAATTTCTTTTAACAAAAACCAAAAGGATGCTGATATTCAAATATTCCCAAATCCAGTAACCAAGCTGGCCACAATCAGATTCACCCTGCAACAACCGGGCAATGCTGTAATACGATTTACTGACAATGTAGGCAGGACAGTAAAAACACTTCCGTTGGGCAATCTCACCTCCGGCAAACACGAAATTGCCGCAGAATTATCAGGACTATCAAAAGGGATGTTTATTTGTATCTTGGCGGTTAGTGGTGAGGTGATTGCGAGGACGAAGGTGGTGGTTGATAACGAGGCGCAACATAAATAACGGTCATGTTCCAACGACAAAAATTGAAGTGTCATGAAAAATATGTAGTTTTGACCAAAAGCTGAGTTAAATACAATAATAATCAATGATGAAAAACACTGCAAAAAAACATCACCAGATTATCATAATGGTTTTGATTTTAATCATTTCATCCTGTGCCTCATTTAAACCCGGCTGGAAAAATACTGATATTTCGATGAAAAGCGGTGATGCAAAGCTACTGTTGGAAAAAGCCCTTGAATTGGAGAATAAAGCCTCCACAGGCGAACAGGTGCTGGAATTGATCAAAGCCTTCAAACTTGTGGTTGATGCTGACCCTGAAAATTATGAAGCCCTCTGGCGAATCGGTAACTATAATATTTTAATGGGAGCCGCTTATTGCGAAAAGAGGAAGGATAAGAAATTCCATTATAAGGAAGCCATCCAATATTGTGAAAAGGCAATGTATCTTAATCCCTCCTTTAAGCAACAGGTTGAAAATGATGTTAACGTATGGGATGCTGTTAATCAGTTAGACAAGAATTATATTGATGCAATGGGATACTGGTACACGGCGCGTTTTTATTATTTTAAGGAATGTTTAGGCAAGTTTGGCAGGTTGTTTAATACAAAGATGGTGATAAAAAATAACCTTGTTATTGCCCGAATTGATTCTCTGAATCCCGATTGGGCAGGCGGTGGTAATTATTTCTCGCGTGCTATTTATTTCATTGCAGTACCTGAAAAATTTGGAGGTAGTAAAACAAAAGCTGCTGAAGAGTTTGAAAAGGCCATAAAAGCAGGTCCCGCTTTCCTGGTTAACCGCTGGGGCAGGGCAAAATACATCAATAGCCTCATAGGAAACAAAAAAGGTTATGTGGATGATTTAAACTGGGTTTTAGTCCAAAATCCGCATAACTCAGGGAATACTTATCCCTGGAATGTGTATTTTCAAAATCAGGCCAAACTGATGCTGTCTGAGGTTGATAAAGTATTCAAATGAATTTTCTTGTAATTTGACAGGGCTGTGCTTCGAAACCTGCCTTGCCTGCAGGCAGGTCAGCAACAAAAACATACTGCCATACCGGTACCAAACCTCCCGCAAATTTTCTATCAGGAGAACCGTCATTTGCTCTTTCCGGCTGTAACATTCTGATTTTATGGTTTCCATCAAAATAGTCTCAGAGGGTTTTATCAAACGATCTCCGACCGATGGTTAACCATTGTTTCGTGCTAAAAAGCTTTTGATTTGCAACTTCAAAAGGGCAAAATACTAATGCCGCCCACCGAAATCTCAAAAACAAAATGCCTGAAAATGTTGGGGACCGGTTCTTCCAGACCCGTTTGGGCATCCAGGCAAATTTATTTGAGTGGATTTGTGGGTTAGAACCGGAAGTGAACATGACTCAAAAAAAGCACCAGAGAAGATGTTTTGTAGATTTTTCCAAATCCGAGGCTAAAGACGAGGCAACAATCCATTTCACACTTCAACGACCGGGGAATACTGCCATACAATTTACCGACAACTTAGGCAGGACAGTAAAAGCGCTACCGTTATGCAATGTCGCCTCCGGCAAACACGAAATTGCAGCAGAATTATCGGGACTGTCAAAAGGGCTGTTTATTGGTACCCTGGAGGTTGATGGTGAAGTGGTTGGAAGGGTAAAAATGGTGGTTAATTAGAAGGCATTACTGAAAAGACAATTCTAATCCAGCTCACGAGGCTTTGTAAGATTTCTATCTTTGTGAAAAAACTGAACACATGGTAAGGTTACTCAAACATATCTGGAAGTGTTCTTTACCGATGGTATGGTTTCAACAAGTTACCACAAATTGTGAAAAAAACCACACGACATGTTGAACTTATTAAAAAGTATTAACTTTGTAATTACAAAGTTTAACAATATAGAATGTTATGAATGTATCTGTTGTTCAAATCGGAAACTCAAAAGGAATTCGTCTTAGCAAAACACTTATTGAAAAATACAATATCAAGGATACCCTTGAAATGATCCTGGAAAGTGATTATATCATAATAAAACCAAAAACGGAACCAAGAAAAGGTTGGGAAGAAGCCTTTCAAAAAATGCACATGAACGGTGATGACAAAATGCTAATGAATGATGTTTTCCTTGATGAAGAATTTGAAGAATGGAAATAAATCAATTCGATATTGCAATTGTTAATCTCGATCCAACAATTGGAAGTGAGATTAAAAAAACCAGACCATGTGTGATCATTTCACCAAACGAAATGAATAAATATTTATCGACGGTAATCATTGCCCCAATGACAAGTCAATCAAAGAATTATCCCACACGAATACAAATAAAACACAATAACACTATTGGTTGGGTTGTGATTGACCAAATAAGAACAATTGACAAACAAAGAATTGAGAAAATCGTTGACAAATTGTCCGAAAAGGAAATAAAAAAGGTGAAGGAAATAATCTTCCAGACCTTTATCGAATAACATAAAACAACCTGTGGTAACAGCACCTATGCAATATTCAGAACAAGAGAAGAAAGCGAACCGACTTGGTTTTTTCGTAGCTTTGTTGACCTCTCGAACAAACAAAATCTCTTTTTGTGCCGAACATTGCATAGCTGCAAAACATCACCAAACCTCCGGCACAGCGTTTATCAGATAAATGGTCATTATTCTGGTCGGCATTAAAAACATGTTCTCGTGTTTCCAAAAAATGCTCTCAGAGGGTTTCATTAAATAGTCTCTGATAGTTTACTCAAATGGTCTCTGATAGATTCATTAAATGAGCTCCTGTAATTTTGCCTGATTGCTCTCCGATGGTTTATCCCGGCGCCCGGGTTCATTCCCCAAAAAGTATTAATTTCGCCGCCTTTAACAGATAAAAATGACATGGTTACATTGCTTTTGAAAGAGGTGCGCGGATTTTTAAGCTCGCTGATCGGGTACATCGTCATTACGGTGTTTCTGCTTATCAACGGGCTGTTTTTGTGGGTGTTTGCCAACGATTTTAACATCCTCGACTTTGGCTATGCCGGGTTGGACGGCCTTTTTATGATCGCTCCCTTTGTTTTTCTGTTCCTGATTCCGGCCATCACCATGCGGTCGTTTGCTGACGAACACCGCAGCGGCACCATCGAACTGCTGCTTACCAAACCCCTAACCGACCTGCAGATCATCCTCTCAAAGTATTTCGCCGGTCTTATCCTGGTGGTCATTTCCATCATTCCTACCTTTATTTACATCATTTCGGTTTACCAACTGGGGATGCCCCGCGGCAACCTCGACATGGGCGGACTGTGGGGTTCGTACATCGGCTTGCTTTTCCTGGGCGCATCTATTGTTTCGGTAGGATTGTTTGCATCGTCCCTCACCAACAACACCATCATTTCATTCATCATCGCGGTATTTCTGAGCCTTTTCCTGTACATCGGTTTCGACTTCATCTATTCGCTCGACATGTTCGGCAAGGTTGATCTTTTTATCAAATCGCTGGGGATAAACGCCCATTACACCTCGATGAGCCGGGGTGTTATCGACACCCGCGACCTGATCTATTTCGTGAGCCTGATAGCTGTTTTCGTAATGTTGACAAAGCTTTCGCTGGAAAGCAGGAAATGGTAAGCACCCCTAAATTATCGACAGCAATGACAAAGAAAAAAAATATCAAAACCGATAATCTCCTCCAATTGGGGCTGGGATTGGCCATTGTGGTTCTGCTCAACCTGATTGGTTCCTTTGTTTTCACCCGTTTCGACCTGACAGCCGAAAAAAGATATTCACTTTCGGATGCTACCAAAAATATGCTCACCGGCATCGAAGACCTGGTGTATTTCAGGGTGTACCTTGAGGGTGATTTCCCGGCAGGGTTCAAGAAACTGTCGCGGGAAACCCGTGAGATGTTGGACGAAATGCGGGCTTACAACAAGAACATTGAGTACGAATTTATCAATCCTTCGGCCAGTTCCGACAACCAGGAGAGGCAACGCATTTACCAGCAATTGGTCGAAAAAGGGCTTGAACCCACCGATCTGCAGGTAAAAACCAAGGATGGCACACAGCAGAAATGGGTTTTTCCGGGAGCAATCGTTTCGTTCAGGGGGCGTGAACTGCCGGTTTCGCTGCTTGCATCACAGCGGGGTGTAGCTCCTGAAGAAATCCTGAACAACTCGGTTCAGAATCTCGAATTTGCCCTTGCCGACGCCATCCGGAAAATCATTCTTGACAAGCGCCCCAAAATCGCTTTCGTGCATGGACATGGTGAACTGGACAGCAAAAATACCGCCGATGCCACGTCAGCACTCAGCGAATATTACGTTGTGGAAAGGGTGCGCCTTGACGGAAAACTCAACTCATTAGCCGAACGTGAAAAGGTGGATTCGACCGAAACCAGGCTGATGAACAAATACGTGGCCATCATCATCGCAAAACCCGATTCTGCATTTTCCGACAAGGACAAATTCATCATCGACCAGTACATCATGCGTGGCGGCAAAGTGCTCTGGCTCATCGATCCGGTTTTTGCAAGCATGGACAGCCTGCAGATTGCCGCCGAAACCGTGGGCATCGCCATGAACCTCAACCTGACCGACCTGTTTTTTCAATACGGATTCAGGATCAACACCGACCTTGTGATGGACCTGAACGCCAACAACATTCCCGTAAAGGTGGGACAAATGGGCAACCAGCCGCAGTTTGAGTATTATCCCTGGTTCTTTTTCCCAGTGATCACGCCACTTTCCGATAATCCCATTGTCCGAAACCTCAATGCCATCAAAACCGAATTCATCAGCAGCATCGATTTCGTGGATTCGCCTGCCAATGTGAGGAAAACCGTGTTGCTCGCCTCTTCTGAGTTTTCACGTACCGTGAATGCACCTGTTATTATCAGCTTGAATGCGCTGGGTAAAAAACCTGATGAAAGGCTTTACAACCGGAGGTTCATCCCTGTGGCTGCCCTTTTGGAGGGAAGTTTTGTATCGATGTTCAAAGACCGCATCCCACCTGAAATTATGATGAACAAGGACATTGGATTTACCGATCATGTTGCTGAAAACAAAATGATTGTGATTGCCGACGGCGACATCATCAGCAATCAGATGCAGTTTTCGCAGGGACGATATTACCCGCTGCCCATGGGTTACGACAAATATACCGGCCAGCAGTTTGGAAACAAAGATTTGATACTGAATGCCATGAATTACCTTGTGGACGATTCAGGGCTGATCTCGATCCGCTCGCGCGAACTGAGCCTCCGTTTACTCGACCGCACCAAAGTGGATAACGAAAGATTTTTCTGGCAACTGATCAACACCCTTTTACCTGTGGTGCTGGTGATTGCCCTTGGAATTTCACAGACCATTTTACGAAAAAGAAAATACGCCAGATAATTTTAAACATGGATTAAAATTATGAAAGACAAGCAGTTCAGACACTCAAAACATTCTCCAAAGGAAGCCCTGCATCAGGAACACAAACATTCGCCACTCAACAAAATCCTGGTGTGGGTACCGTTCATTTTTGCATTTATCCTTTACGGAAACAGCATTTCGAACCAGTTTGCCTTAGACGACCTGCCACAGATTGTGGATAACCGGTTTGTGCAAAAAGGTTTTGACGGCATTGGCGAACTGATGACCACCAACTACTGGGCCGGATCGGGGCAAAACCTCGGTTATTACAGGCCATTATCGATGATCACCTTTGCTGTGGAAAAATCGCTGCACAACAATAACCCGCTAATCATGCACTTTGTCAATGTTTTGCTTTACGCAATAACTGGGTTGGTTGTTTTCTGGTTTTTGTCGTCCCTTTTCAGGGGAAATCCGTTTTTTGTGCTGTTGGTAACGCTGCTTTTCATGGCTCATCCGGTTCACACCGAAGTGGTTGCCAACATCAAAAGCCGTGACGAGATGATGAGTTTCCTTTTCTCGACCATCGCATTATTATTGGTGTTCAACCATTCTAAAAACAAAAACCTTCCCGCACTCATCGTGGCCTGGATTTCTTATTTTCTGGCACTTATGTCGAAAGAAACAGCCATGACCACAC
Organism: uncultured Bacteroidota bacterium; assembly: GCA_937950125.1. Lineage (GTDB taxonomy): Bacteria > Bacteroidota > Bacteroidia > Bacteroidales > 4484-276 > CALFEP01. Next base: position 4,966 of record CALFEP010000061.1, on the reverse strand, counting down.
TTGCCCTGGTTCCATTGCTGCTCTTTTTCTTCACACCAAAAAAAGGAGGTTTCATTGGTGGTGTGACCGTTTCGTTTTTCGTGGTTTCGGTGCTTTTCCTGGTGCTGAAATATGCCTTGATAGGAACCATCTCGGGCTACCCGCCCAACGAAATGAACGTTTATCCTTATAAAGAGCTTTCGGTAAGAATTCCCACGATGTTTTACATTTTCGGAATGTACCTCTACAGGATGGTTGCTCCATGGCGGCTGCTCTACGACTATTCGTACAACCAGATTCCGGCGGCAGGATGGGGAAATCCTGTGGTTCTGCTTTCCTTCCTCATTGCAGCCGGACTTGTTTACCTGGCCATCAAAAACCTGAAGCGCAAAAACGTGCTTTCGTTCTCGATTTTATATTTCGGGATCACCCTTTCGGTGGGACTTGCGTTTATTGTTACCCGTGGCGGTATCATGGCCGAAAGGTTCCTTTATGCACCCATCCTCGGATTTTCCATTATCATATCCTATTATCTTTTTAAAATGCTTCCCCGTGATGAAAAGACAAAACGGGTGATTTTTGATTTTAAACCGGCAAAATCGCAGCTTTTTATTGGGATCATCCTGGTTTTAATGACTTTCTATTCCGTCAGAACCATTTCCCGGAATCCGGTCTGGAAAGACAATTTCACCCTGTTTTCGCATGATGTGAAGTACGGTGATAAAAGCGCTTTATTGCTAAAACACTATGGCAGCGAACTGATCAATCAGTCGGTGGCAGCCGAAGATCCTGCCTTAAAGGACTCGCTGATGAAAGCCGGAATGGCCGAAGTGCAGAAAGCCCTGGACATCAATCCCCGTTTTAGCGAGGCTCATTTCAAAATGGGTTATGCTTATTATCAGTTGCGCGATTTTAAAACTGCCATCGAATATTACCAAAAAGCCAACCCAAACAATTCGATGACCATCAGCAATATGGCACTGGCCTATTACATGGACGGCGATTACAGTGAAGCGCTCAGGCTGCTGAAAAAATCCCTGCAGATGGACCCATACAACAACACAGCAAGGCAAAACATGCCGCTGGTTCAGGGGGCTTACGACCGAAAAATGCAGGCGTTGCAAAAACAACCCTCAACCGACCCGCAACATTATTTCGAGTTGGGGAATTTGTTGGCTGAACAGCAAAAATATGCCGAAGCCATGCAGAATTTCGACCAGGCGCTAAGGCTAAATCCTAAGTACCTGGGCGCATTGCTTAACAAGGGAAACTGCCAGTATATGCTGAAAGATTACGAAGCAGCCATCCTGTCGTTTAAGGAAGTCCTCAACCAGTCGCCCGACCATCCACAGGCCGTAAAAAACCTTAGCCATATTTACGGATTGTTAGGAAACAGCGAAATGCAGGAGTTTTACGACAGGAAAATCCAGAACAAAAACTGATTTAATCATTAAAAAGCTTCTTAACAAAGTCAACAATGAACAAAAACAAAAGAACACTTTACCTGGTACTTATTTTGGCAGTAATAGCTGTGTTGCTCGTTCTGCAGAACCGAAAGGGAACCCTGAGCGAGAAAGGGCAATTCGCCGTTGAAGATACCGCCTCCGTGACAAAAATATTCCTTGCTGACAAACGGGACAACATGGTGCTGCTTGCCAAAGATTCGTCGGGAATTTGGCAGCTTAACGACACACTCAAAGCACGGCAGGAAGCGGTAAATATCCTGTTGAAAACCATGAAGGGTCTGGCGGTGAAAGCCCCGGTTTCGAAAAACAGTTACAACAACGTGATCACGCGACTTGCAGCCAATTCGGTAAAGGTGGAGGTGTATCAGAATGTCTTCAGGATTGACCTGTTTGATAAAATAAAGCTCTTTCAGCACGAAAAGCTCACAAAAGTGTATTATGTAGGCCATCCCACACCTGACAACATGGGCACGTTCATGATGATCGAAGGATCGGATACCCCTTTTGTGGTTTACCTTCCGGGATTGCGGGGCTATGTTTCGGCACGTTATTCGGCAATACCCGGCGACTGGCGCGATCATACCATTTTCAGGACGCCTCCTGACGATGTAAAATTTATAAAACTGGAATTTCCGTCAGAACCTGCAGAATCGTTTCTGTTGGAAAAAGAGGGTCGTTCAACCATCAGAATCACGCAATTAAGTTCAGGAAAAATCCTTGAATGGTTCGATACAGCAAGGGTTGTTCAATTTGTGAGCGCTTATAAATTCATTGCCTTTGAGTCGCCGTTAGATGCCATGGAACCGAAGATGATGGATTCGGTAAGGGATTCGCTGCCTGCGCACATCATCACAGTTGGTGATGTAAGCGGTAAAGTGAAAAGCATCAAAACTTTCCGCCGGCCCAACTACGACAAGCAGGAAGACCTTGACGGGAACATTTACCCGTGGGACATCAACCGAATGTACGCTTTGATTGACGATGGCCGCGAAATGGTGCTGGTGCAGTACTTTGTTTTTGATGAAATAACCAGGCCGCTTTCGTATTTCTTAAAGTAAACGAATACTGGCCATCGATTCAAAATTCATTATTCATTATTCGATATTCATTATTTAATATTTTTTGAATGTTGAATATCGAATCCTGAATATCGAATGTTGAAGTTTTTTACTCCACCACAAACTTCACCCTTCCAACAGCCCCGCCATTGCTGAAAATAACCGCAAGGTAAATCCCTGCCAGCCAGGCTGTAACATCCATCTCCGCCGCTTGCTGGCTTCGGTAAATGCGTTGCCAGCTTACTTCGTTGCCGAAAATGTTGTAAATACGCAGATCCATGTTGCGGTGATGTCCGGTGTTTTCAAATGCAAAGGTTACTTTTCCTTCTTTTAATAGGCTCACAGTATCTTAATTTTGTCCTTTCAGACACTTTCAATTAACTACAATTTTCCCTGATTCCGGATAATTCCCGTTGCTAGTGATCTGGTAAAAATACACCCCCGGTGCAACCTTGCGTAAATCCCATATTATCTTTCCTTTCGATTCAAACAACACCAGGTCTTTCACCGGCATACCCTGGCTGTTGAATATTTTTACTTCCGGCATTTCTACCAGCCCGCCACTGGTTACATCAAAGCAAACATACTCATCAGCCGGATTGGGATAAACCTTTACTTCCTCGGTAAACCCGATGGATGCAAGAGTTGAAGTGAGTGTATCCTGAATCTCGAAAACCCAGTAATCTTTATCCACACCATTCCCGCCATGCGGCGTGCAACCTACATCGTAAGAAGGGCCAAAATCAGTATGACCGGCTATAACAAAGTTGTTGTCGCTTTTTTTAACGACACCAAATTCAACTATTTCACTTCCTACTCCGCCAAAACATTGCTGTGAAAACAAATCTCCCTCATTATTTAATTTTACAAACCAGATATCATAGTCATATTCGCTCATTGTATGATTTCCTGATACATTTCCATCATTTGACTGTGTGTATCCCGGGATAACTATGCTTTCATCCTCTGTAAGTAAAAGTGTTGAAATAAATTCTGACCTAGAACCACCAAGAGGATTTTGCCAGATAATATTTCCTGAAAAATCTATTTTCACAATCCAGATATCATTTCCTCCATGCCAGCCCGATATATCACCATCATTTGAATTTACGTAGGCTCCAAAAACATATCCATCACTTACCTCCATTATGGCTGTTATCCCATCATGGTCGCTTCCCCCATAGCAATGTTGCCACTCAAGGTTCAGGTTTGAATCCAATTTGAACAACACACCTTCAGCCCATCCATAAGTATGTGGTGTACATGTTATATTTCCGATGGCATTTTCATGAATTGCGGAACTGCTTGCAATCAGGTAGCCTCCATCTGAGGTTTGTAATATGGCCTGCCCTTTGTCTATCCAATCTGTTCCAATGGTAAAGTCCCACTCCAACTCCCCATCACTGCTGATTTTTACAGCCCAGGTATCAGCGCCCCCGTAATTAACGCTTACATCCCCATCGTTTGAATATATCCATCCAACAGCTACAACCCCTCCGTCGAGAGTAGGTGAACCTGACCATAATATATCGCCATAATTGCCCCCAACAATCTTATCCCAGATAATATTGCCATTCGGGTCAATTTTTAATATCCAGTAATCCCAGGAATCTGTATATGGATCGTAATTTACATCACCATCCGAAGAATTAGAAGCTCCCAATATAAAATAATTACCAAGATTATCAGGAAATATTCTAAAAAAATTATCTCCTTTTGTACCTCCGTAACTTTTTTCCCAAATAATATTCCCAATACTGTCGGCCTTTATTATCCATCCATCCGAACCCCCATTATTAAAAGAGATATCACCATCATTTGACTCCGTCCATCCGATAATAAGATACCCACCAGAGACATTAATAATGTCTTTCGCGTTGTCCTGATCACTTCCACCGTAACATTGCTGCCATGGGATTTCAAGATATTGACTATAAACTGAAAGTGGAAATAGAAAAATAGCAACAATAATAATTATGTGTTTCATTTGATAGGAATTAAAAGCACATTGCTAGGCAGAATCCCGGCAATGTGCTTCATTAATCTATTTGCAGATTACTATTTTTCCGCTCTTATTAAATCCTGACACATTTAATGTGTAGAAATATACACCGGATTTAACTTTTCGAGTATCCCAAACAGTTTGTTCCTGTTTTCCATTAATTGGTAAAGTTGCAATTAGCTTACCCGATACATCACTAATTTTGATCACTCCTTCTGAATTATTGTCCGGGAGAGTATAGTTAAACGCTGCCCACTCCCTTACAGGATTTGGTTCAACCGATATTTCAACCCCATACAATTTTTCAAATGCGTCCGGATTGAAGGTATTGCTACTCTTATAGCCGGATGAATCAGCGCTAATACAATTACAGAAATGATAACCGTAAGCAAACTCAAGGATTCCCTTTGCCTGGGCTCCTGCTGTGCCAGTGCTATTTTCAGCAATTGAAACTAAATTTA
>CALFEP010000060.1 GCA_937950125.1 uncultured Bacteroidota bacterium | reverse complement strand
ACAACGAAGATTTAATCCGCTCATTAGACTGGAAAGAGCACATACAAACCCGGCCCGGGATGTACATCGGAAAACTGGGCGACGGGTCGTCGCAGGATGACGGAATTTATGTTCTCGTCAAAGAAATCCTTGACAATTCGATTGATGAATTTGTGATGGGAAATGGCAAAAAAATCGACATCACCATTCAGGACCAAACCGTCACCATCAGAGATTTTGGCCGGGGGATTCCTTTGGGAAAAGTAATTGACTGTGTGGCCAAAATAAACACAGGCGCCAAGTACGATTCAAAAGTTTTTAAAAAATCAGTTGGGCTTAATGGCGTGGGCGCCAAAGCCGTGAATGCGCTTTCAGCCTACTTCAGGGTTCAGGCAATCCGCGAAGGAAGAACCCGGATTGTTGAATTTCAGCGGGGTGAAATCATTCAAGAACATCCTGAACAGGAAACCGAAGAAAAAAATGGCACACTGATCTCCTTCAAACCCGATAGCGAGTATTTCGGCAATTTTCATTTTATTCCTGAGTACGTCGAAAAGCTGCTCTGGAACTATGTTTTCCTGAACAATGGCCTGAGCATATATTACAACGGCGAAAGGTTTTATGCTAAAAACGGTTTGCTCGATCTGCTCGAACGAAACATCAATGGCAGCGCACTTTACCCTATTGTGCACATCAGCGATTCTGACTTTGAATTTGCTTTTACGCATGTCGAGCATCAATACAGTGAAGAGTATCACTCGTTTGTAAACGGCCAGAACACTACGCAGGGCGGAACGCACCTGGCAGCTTTTCGCGAGGCGATAGTAAAAACAATTCGCGAATTTTTCAAAAAGGATTTTGAGCCGGGCGATGTAAGGGCATCAATCGTTGCCGCACTCAGCGTAAAAGTTCAGGAGCCGGTATTCGAATCGCAGACCAAAACCAAACTCGGCTCGCAATACATGGAACCCGACGGGGTTACCATCCGCAACTACATCACCGACATTGTGAAGCGCAACCTCGACAATTTCCTTCATATCAATCCTGATGTCGCCGATGCTATTTATCAAAAGATTTTAAGATCGGAAAAGGAAAGGAAAGACATTGCAGGCATTAAAAAATTAGCCCGCGAGAGTGTAAAAAAGGCCAGCCTTCACAACAAAAAGCTCCGCGATTGCCGGATTCATTACAACCAAAACCACGAAAGCCGGCTCGAATCAACACTTTTCATCACCGAGGGCGATTCGGCAAGCGGCTCTATAACCACGTCACGGGATGTAAACACACAAGCCGTTTTTTCGCTCAAGGGCAAGCCACTGAATTCTTACGGAATGAGCAAAAAGATTGTTTACCAGAACGAGGAATTCAACCTGCTTCAGGCGGCCCTCAACATCGACGAAGACATCGAAAACCTGCGTTACAACAACATTGTGATAGCCACCGATGCCGATGTTGACGGCATGCACATCAGGCTGCTGCTGCTCACTTTTTTTCTTCAGTTTTACCCCGACCTCATCAAAGGCGGGCATGTTTACATCTTGCAAACTCCACTTTTCAGGGTCAGAAATAAAAAGGAAACCATTTATTGCTACACCGAGGAGGAAAGAATAAACGCCATCAACAAACTTGGACCAAACCCTGAAATTACCCGGTTTAAAGGGTTGGGCGAAATTTCACCCAACGAATTCAAACATTTTATCGGCTCCACCATGCGCCTCGACCCGGTAATTCTGAAAAAAAACCACTCATTGGCCGAAATCCTCGAGTTTTACATGGGCAAAAACACACCTGACAGACAGAGTTTCATCATCGAAAACCTGAAATTAGACGAAGATACACTCGAGGTTTTAAAGAATTAATACACTGATTTTCTTTCTAATAGTTTTTATTACAGAACCTAATTTACTACAAAACAATTCTTTAGAAATTTATCATGCATCTCGAAACCCCATTTCACAGAATCTGAAATTTTCAAAAATTATTTTAATAAGTCGTGATATTCAGGATTGTAATTTGAGTTAAAAATTACTTTTGTTGTCTTATTTTTCAAAAAAAAACCGAAGAAAATGAACGATAAACTTCAGGAATTAACCAGAAAAATTTATGAAGAAGGCCTTGAAAAAGGCAAAAAAGAGGCTGAGGAAATGCTACAAAATGCAAAAAAGGAAGCCGAAAGCCTGATTAAAAACGCTCATGCTGAAGCCGCCGGAATTAAAGATCATGCCACAAAAGAAGCCGAGGAACTCCGCAAAAACGTAAGATCGGAACTGGCTATGTCGGCCAAACAAGCCATCACAGCCATCAAACAGCAAATTACCGACCTGGTGGTTGATGAGGCGGTAAGCGCGGCCATGCAAAAAAGCTTTGGCGACAAAGATTTCGTGAAAATATTGATCGCCAAAATGGTTGAAAACTGGAAAACCATCGATACTTCTTCCGGTGATATTTTACTGATTGTTCCTGAAAATGAGCGAAATCAATACGATGATTTCTTCATGAAGAAAATTGCAGGCGTCGTACAATCGGGCATCGAAATAAATTTTGAAGAAGGCATAAAAAGTGGCTTCAGCCTTGGACCAAAAGACGGCAGTTACAAAATAAGCTTCACAGAACAGGATTTTAGCCGGTTCTTCAAGCAGTATCTTCGCCCAAGAACCGCTAAACTTCTTTACGGAGATAAATAATGAAGCTTTTCAAATCCAACTATTATTACCTGGTGGCAGGTTTGCCCGATCTTTTGCCCGATCAGGGAAAGATTAAAGTTTCGGTTGCCGAATTCAAAACCGAAATCGAACCTTACCTCCAACCCGATGATTTTGCCCTAATCAAATTGCTGTTTTTAAAGTACGACAACAAAAACCTGCTCAACCTGCTTCAAAAACAGCCCTTTACCTTCGATACACGCGGTAATTACGACCTTGATTTTCTTGAAGAGCAGATCAGGGAACAGGATTTGAGACTCCCCTCCTACCTGGCCGGATTTATCAAAAGTTTTAAGGAAGGCATTCGCGAAAACGAAGAAACGAGTTGGGAAAACGAACTCGAAACCTTGTATTATCAACATCTGAACAACACTAAAAATGAGTTTTTGCGCGAGTGGTTTGCGTTTTCGCTGAACATTAAAAATATTACAACAGCCCTAAACTGCCGGAAACACAATTTTCGTCCTGAAAACGAACTTGTAGGTGACAATTTCGTGGTTCAGTCCATCCTCAGAAGCAATTCAAGGGATTTTGGGTTGATGCAGGAATTTCCTGAAATAGACAAAATCCTCAACCTTTGGGAATCCGAAAACCTGATGGAACGCGAAAAACAAATCGACCTGATGTACTGGCAATGGATTGACATCCATACCTTTTTCCATTATTTTACCATCGAAAAAATTCTCGGATTTATCATTCAGCTCGAAATTGTCGAGCGATGGCTTGCTCTCGACCGTCAAACAGGCGAGAATATGTTCAGGCAGCTTCTCGATAATATTGGTAATAGTTTTACTTTGCCTGATGATTTTAAAATTCAGTATGTTACATCAAAATAATAATTCAATCGTATGAAAAAATTCAAATCAGTTATTCTTGCTGCAATGTTAATTGGAACCCTGCTGAGTCAGACGGGATGCATTGGTTCTTTTCAACTTACCAACAATCTGTACGAATGGAACACCACGCAGATAAATGGCGAATGGGGGCAGGAGGTAGTGTTTGTGGCTTTCCTCATTATTCCGGTTTACGAAGTCTGCCTGTTGGCTGATGGGTTGGTTTTGAACAGTATCGAATTCTGGACCGGTGAAAATCCTCTGACCATGAAGGCGGGTGAAAAAGACAGTAAAATTGTACAGAAAGGCGACGAAATTTACCGGCTTACCACGGAACAAAACCGTGTTCATATCGAAAAAGTCGGCGGTAAAAATCAGGGTGAAGAAGGCGAATTTGTTTATAATACGGCTAATTCGGCCTGGTCATATCATAACATTGAATAACAATAAAAGGCAGATACCTTTTTAATAAACTATAATTTCAGATGACAAAAGGAACAGTAACCGGTATTATTGCCAACCTTGTGATTGTTGAGGTTGATGGGCCGGTTTCGCAAAACGAAATTTGTTTTATTCAGTTGGGCAAAACGCGCCTGATGGCCGAAGTAATTAAGGTAATCGGGAAAAATGCCTATGTTCAGGTTTTCGAGAGCACCCGCAACCTGCGTGTTGGCAACCTCGTAGAATTTGCCGGTCACATGTTGGAAGTGTCGCTGGGGCCGGGCATTTTATCAAAAAACTACGATGGACTTCAGAACGACCTCAACAAAATGGAAGGTGTTTTCCTGAAAAGAGGCGAATACACCAATCCGCTTGAAGATGACAAAAAATGGCATTTTAAACCATTGGCCAAAGCCGGCGATCTGGTTGAAGCCGGAACCTGGCTTGGCGAGGTGACCGAAAACTGGATACCCCACAAAATCATGGTTCCGTTTAAGTTTCAGGGAAAATTCACCATCAAAACCATGGTTTCTGCCGGCGAATACACAATTCACGAAACGATTGCTGTACTTTCCGATTCAGAAGGAAAAGAACATAAGGTGACCATGGTTCAGAAGTGGCCGGTTAAAATTGCCATCAGGGCTTACAAGGAAAAACCACGCCCATTTAACATGATGGAAACCGGCATCAGGTGCATCGACTCGCTCAACCCGATTGTTGAAGGCGGAACCGGTTTTACCCCAGGACCTTTTGGAACCGGGAAAACCGTTTTGCAGCACGCACTTTCCAAACATGCCGAAGCCGACATGATTGTGGTAGCTGCATGTGGCGAACGCGCCAACGAGGTGGTCGAAATTTTTACCGAATTCCCCGAACTGGACGACCCACGCTCCGGAAGAAAACTCATCGAACGCACCACCATCATTGCCAATACCAGCAACATGCCGGTAGCTGCCCGTGAAGCATCCGTTTACACCGCCATGACCATTGCCGAATATTATCGCTCGATGGGATTGAGAATTTTGCTGTTAGCCGACTCAACATCACGCTGGGCGCAGGCTTTGCGCGAAATGTCGAACCGAATGGAAGAATTGCCCGGACAGGACGCCTACCCCATGGATTTACCGGCAATCATTTCAAACTTCTATTCCAGGGCAGGATATGTTTACCTGAACAATGGCCAAACCGGCAGCATCACATTCATTGGCGCTGTTTCGCCTGCTGGCGGAAACCTGAAAGAACCGGTAACCGAATCGACGAAAAAGGCTGCAAGGTGTTTTTACGCACTCTCGCAACAACGCGCCGACAGCAAACGCTACCCGGCAGTAGATCCCATCGAAAGCTATTCGAAATACCTTGAATATGACGAGTTTATCGAATACCTGAACGAAAATGTCTCCAAAGAATGGCTGGGGCAGTTGCTTTTTGCCAAAAACCTGCTCATCAGAGGCAAAGAGGCCTACGAACAGATAAACATTCTGGGCGACGACGGGGTTCCGGTGGATTATCACCTCCGGTTTTGGAAATCAGAAGTTTTCGATTTCGTCATTCTGCAACAGGACGCTTTTGATAAAATCGACAGCTCCACACCCATCGAACGACAGAAATACATGATGGACAAGGTAATTTCGATTACCAAAACCAACTTGAATTTCGACTCTTTCGAGGAAGTTAATAAGTATTTCAGACGCATAATCAATGTGTTGAAGCAGATGAATTATTCCGTTTTCCTTTCGGAAGATTTCAGGAAATTTGAAGCCGAACTTGAGGAAATTCTCAAAGAAAGAAGAATATCGTAATCCCCCGGGAAAACAGAAAAAGAATTTTAAATTATGGAAACACAGGCTTTTCAAAAAATTTATACACGTATCCTGCAAATTACCAAGGCCACCATTTCGCTTGAGGCCAAAGGTGTGGGTTATGATGAACTGGCACTTGTAGGAGGCCGGCTGGCACAGGTAGTGAAAATTATCGGCGACCTGGTAACGTTGCAGGTTTTTGGAGGTACCGAGGGTATTTCTACCTCCGCCGAAGTGGTTTTTCTGGGTAAAGCTCCAGGGTTAAAGGTGAGTGATGACCTTGCCGGACGGTTTTTTAATGCCTACGGCGAACCCATCGACGGTGGCCCCGCGGTTGAAGGCAGTGAGGTGGAAATTGGCGGTCCATCAGTAAATCCCGTTCAACGTAAAAAACCGAGCAACATGATTTTTACGGGAATTGCAGGCATCGACATGAACAACTCGCTGGTAACCGGCCAAAAGATTCCTTTCTTTGCCGATCCCGACCAGCCTTACAACCAGGTGATGGCCATTGTGGCACTTAGGGCGAAAGCCGATAAAATTATCCTTGGCGGGATGGGGCTTACCAACGACGATTACCTGTTTTACAGGAATATTTTTGACAACGCAGGCGCTTTGGACCGTATCATCAGCTTTGTAAATACCACTGAAGACCCGCCTGTAGAGCGGCTTCTGATACCTGATATGGCGCTTACTGCAGCGGAATATTTTGCCGTAGAGAAAAACGAAACCGTGCTCGTTCTGCTCACCGACATGACGCTTTACGCCGATGCGCTTAGTATCGTGTCGAACAGGATGGACCAGATACCATCAAAAGACAGCATGCCCGGCTCGCTTTACAGCGACCTTGCCAAAATTTACGAAAAAGCGGTTCAGTTCCCGTCAGGCGGATCAATCACCATCATTGCCGTAACAACCCTTTCGGGCGGCGACATCACACATGCCATCCCCGACAACACCGGCTACATTACTGAAGGACAGTTGTTTCTGCGCCGCGACACCGACATTGCCAAGGTTATCGTTGACCCGTTCAGAAGTCTTTCGCGTTTGAAACAAAATGTGATCGGAAAAGACACCCGACACGACCATGCCCAGGTGATGAATGCAGCCATCAAGCTTTACGCCGAGGCCGCCAACGCCAAAACCAAACTGGAAAACGGTTTCGACCTGAGCGAATTCGATGTAAGGGCACTCGATTTCGCCAGGGAATACTCAAACGACCTGCTGGCCATTGACGTAAACATCGGCGCTGTCGAGATGTTGGACAATACCTGGAAACTTTTCGCAAAGTACTTTTCACCCGCAGAGGTTGGAATTAAAAAAGAGTTTGTCGATAAATTCTGGCCGAATGGGAAGTAGAGAATAGTCGTAAGTCGGCAGTCGTAAGTCGGCAGTCGGAAGTCGGCAGTCGGAAGTCGTAAGTCGGAAGTCGGCAGTAGGCAGTAGGCAGTAGTTAGTACTAGATAAATCATTAACAATAAATGACAATAAATGACGGCGAAGCCAAATGACAACAAATGACAGCGAAGTTTAATTCCGGCGAAGCCAAATGACAGCGAAGCTAAATTCCGGCGGAGCTAAATTCCGGCGAAGCCAAATGACAGCGAAGCTAAATGACGGCGAAGCCAAATGACAGCGAAGCCAAATTCCGGCGAAGCCAAATGACAACAAATGACAAACAAAAATAAATGGCCATAAAGTTTCATTATAACAAAACCTCGCTTCAGCATCTCAACAAACAGTTGAAGGTTAGGCAAAATGCACTTCCTACACTGAAGAACAAGGAATCGGCATTGCGGCTTGAAGTTAAAAAGGCAAAGCAGGAAGCGCAGCGACTGGGTGATTTGTTGGAAGAAAAAATTACTTCCAACGATAACACACTCAGGCTTTGGAGCGAATTTAAACCCGATTTGGTCAGCATCAGGGATGTGAATTTAAGTGTTAAGAAAATTGCCGGCGTAAAAACCCCGGTACTCGAAAAAGTAGATTTTGAAATTGGAAAATTCAGTTTGTTCAAAAGTCCGGTGTGGTTTCCCGATGGGATAAAAATTATTCAGGAACTTGCGCAAATAGCCCTGGAGCGCGAGGTTTATGAGCGAAAAAATGAGCTGCTCGATTTTGCACGGAAGAAAACCACACAAAAGGTAAATTTGTACGAAAAAGTTCAGATTCCCGGTTACGAAGAAGCCATTCTGAAAATCAAACGGTTTATGGAAGATGAAGAAAACCTGTCGAAAGCAGCGCAGAAAATTGTGAAAAGCAGGATGGAAAACAAAGAAACGGAGGTTGACGCATGATTGTACCCATGTTGAAATATTCATTTCTGATTCACCATAGCGATTATGCTGAATTTCTGACTGAAATTCAGCATCTTGGCGTGCTCGATGTGGTTGACCGCAAGGCCGAGCCTACACGCAATACCCTGGATCAGATTCAGCAACTCAGGCAATGCGAGAAAACCATCAAATTCCTGAAAACCAAATTACAACCCGATGTAAAATCAGAAACATCAGATTTACCCGAAAACATTTTTCAACAAATTCTCGACCTTCAGGGTGAACAGGAATATTCGAAACTGAAAGCTGAAAGTTTGTTAAAGGTTCTGAATCAGGCACGGCAATGGGGGATTTTTTCGACAAGCCTCATTAAAAAACTGGCTGACGAAAATATTCAAGTCAGGTTTTTTGTGGTTTCTGAAAAGAAATTTAACCCTGACTGGGAAAAACAATTCAACCTTGAAATAATAAGCCAGGCCGATGGTCACACCTATTTCGTGATTGTGCAGCGCGACAATGCGCCCATCGAAATTGAGGCTGACGAAATGAAGCACCCCGAGCGATCGGCGCCTGAAATACAGGAAGAAAGAGATGCCCTATATCAAAGAGTTAACGAAATTGAGCTATATTTTGCTAAAAATGCATCCTCGTTTTTACCAAAACTCGAAGAAATTAAGGCCAGCCTCGAAAACGGGATTTCGTTTGCTGAGGTAGTGCAAAATACAGGTAAAGAAGCCGATGACCACCTGATGATACTTGAAGGCTGGGTTCCTGTGGATAAAAAGGCTGAATTTGAAAAGTACCTCAACCAAAGTGGACATTTTTTCATCACCCAACGCCCAACGCCCGACCAGCAAGTTCCGGTTTTACTAAAAAACAACCGGTTTGCACGATTGTTTGAGCCCATTGGGAAACTTTATGCGCTTCCGGTGTATTCAGAACTCGATCTCACAGCATTTTTTGCTCCCTGGTTTATGATGTTTTTCGGTTTCTGCATGGCCGATGTGGGTTACGGAATTGTATTGCTGCTCGCATCAATCCTCTTGCGCAGATGGGTTTCGTCCGAATCAAAATCCATCCTAAACCTTGGGATTTTCCTGGGTTCTGCCACCATCGTTTTTGGTTTTATTTCGGGAACACTGCTTGGCTTCGATATGGAAGCCATCCAGGCATTCGATCCGGTTAAATTTGTGATGCTCAACGATAAGGAGCTGTTTTACCTGGCATTAGCCATTGGGATGGTTCAGATTTTATTTGGCTTAGGAATCCAGGCATACGCCAAAATCAGGCAGTTTGGTTTCCAGTATGGAATTTCAACGCTTGGAATCATCATAGGCACCTTGGCGGTGCTCGATCTTGCAATAATAAAGGCTTTGGGCGATATTTCGAAATACATTGTCTATGTGAGCCTCGTTTTGATCATTTTCTGGAGTGATCCAAAACTTGGAATTTTCGGGCGGCTTGGCAAAGGCATCTGGGATTTGTATGGAATCATTACCGGAATTTTTGGTGACGTACTTTCGTACATACGTCTTTTTGCATTAGGCGCCTCAAGCGGCATTCTCGGTTTTGTCATCAACAGCATCTCGTTACCATTGCTGGATTCCATCCCTGTTTTAGGCCCAGTGCTTTTTGTATTGGTTATGATCGTAGGCCATGGCGCCAACCTGGCACTTGCCGGTTTAGGTTCGTTTGTGCATCCCATGCGTCTTACATTTGTCGAATTTTATAAAAATGCCGGTTTTACCGGGGGTGGCAAAGCTTACAAGCCATTCAGAAAAAATTGATAATTCAACAATTACAAATAAAAAAAATAAGGAGAAATTGTTATGTCAACAGCTATTATTCTTGCTTACATTGGTTTGGCACTGATGGTAGCACTGGCCGGAACAGGCAGTGCAATCGGTGTAGTCACTGGAGGAAATGCCACCGTTGGCGCACTAAAGAAAAAAGATGATGCCTTCGGAAGTTACATGCTCTTGAGTGCTTTGCCCGGCACGCAGGGATTGTACGGCTTTGCCGGATTTTTTATCATCAACTCGTCAGGTATTCTTACACCAGACATTTCGATTATGAATGGAATTGCCATTTTTGCGTCTGGATTTTTACTTGGATTGGTTGGATTGATTTCTGCGATAAAACAAGGTCAGGTTTGTGCAAACGGTATTGCCGGAATCGCACAAGGATACGATGTTTTTGGTAAAACAATGGTTCTGGCTGTTTTTCCTGAGCTTTACGCCATTGTCGCTTTCGCCACCACCTTCCTCATTTCGAGCGGACTGGTTAAATAAAAGGTAAGAAAACATTTTAAACATTTCACAAAAACAGTCATGCAAATGCATGACTGTTTTTGTTTTTGGAAAATCTGTTTGAAAATGAACTAATCACCGGTTAAGGGCTAAATTTTAAAAAAATACCCTGCCAGATTTTTTAAAAACAATCCACTACATTTCTGCAGTAATCCTGAAGGCTTTTCCCAAATTGTTGATGATGTCGCCGGCAATCATAGCCTCCTGCGACATCCTCCTTGCTGCCAGATCGCCAGCCAGGCCGTGAAGGTAAACGCCCAAAATGCAGGCATCAGCCGGTGAGTAGTGCTGTGCCAGCAATCCAAGAATAATCCCGGTAAGCACATCACCGCTGCCGGCAGTTGCCATTCCGGGGTTTCCGGTCGAATTGAACCAGCA
>CALFEP010000059.1 GCA_937950125.1 uncultured Bacteroidota bacterium | reverse complement strand
ATAATAATTCACCAGCAGGATTAATATATTTGACCATTCCATCTTTATCAATAACCAAAATCCCATCCGAATTTTTTTCAATTAGCATATGGTATTGCAACTGTGTCTCAGATAATTTTTTAGTAAAATTATGCCGGTCAATTGCATACTTTATCGCATTTGTCAGCAAATCGGTTGTCATATTGCTTTTAATAAGATAATCCTGTGCGCCAAGCTGGACGGTTTGTTCAGATAGTATATCATCCTGAATTCCTGTCAACAAAATAATAGGTATATCAGTAGCCAGGTTTTTCATCATTTTAAATGTATCAATACCGGTGAACTCAGGCAAATTCAAATCCAACAGAATCACATCAAATGAAAACTCATTTAATGTCTTTGCTGCTATTTTAAAATTTGACGCCACATGAAGCTCAAAACTATTCATTGAAGAATTGTCTAGCAATTCCCGAATAATTCTTACGTCTCCAAGATTATCTTCGACATATAGTATGGAAATTTTTTTCATTAAGTCATTTTAAAAATTGTCAATTCGATCAAGAACTTTATTAAACATTGGTTTGTCAATAAAAGCAAAGGAAATTTTAAAACCATTAGGTCTGAAAAAGACCGCTGATTCTATCAACCTCACTTGATGTAATGTGGTGAACAGCACCGGATAAAATTCCTGTAATACTTCGGAAGGGTTTTCCGATATGCATGCCGTTACCATCAATTGTAAATTCACGTATGTCTTTATCGTGCATCGAACCACGCATTTTCAATACAGTAAGGCCACGCCTCATTTCTCCCATCATTTCAACGTACCGCAAAAGAATGATAGTGTCGGTAATAGTAGAAATATGGGCTTCGGTTATTGAAGTCCCACCGAGAAGTGTAGGCGTTGTAGAAGTAAACATCCCTGCTGCCTCCCTGTCTTTGATAAATGAGGTGATTCCAATTACAAATTCACGGTATCCCTTTTCGGTTGAAACTCTTTCCAACGCAGAAAGACTGTCAACAGCGATCCGGTTTGGTTTAAATACGTCAATTGTGTTTCGCATCCTTATAAAATGATCTTCGAGTCCAGCGACCTCTGGATAAACACAAACCACTTTCAATTTTCCTTCACTTTCCAGTTTTTCAAAGTCAAAATTCCAGCCACTTGCATTACGGAAAAGTTGTTCACGGCTTTCTTCGAAAGCGAATAAGAGGCATTTTTCGCCTTTTTGAACGCCGCCGTTAATGAATTCTGTAACCATCAATGTTTTACCGTTTCCGGTAGCTCCTGAAACCAGAATAATTGAATCGCGGAAGAAACCGCCACCTGTCATTTTGTTCAACTCATCGTTTCCAGTATGGATTCTGATAGTTGAGGATTTTTGTTTAAGTTCAATATCAGAAAGCGGGATTACCGTGATTCCTTCTCCTGGAATGATAGTGAATGGATATTCGCCCTTTTGATGGATGGCACCTCTGAATTTTAATATTTCGATCGTCCTTCTTCTTTTTTCCGCCTCAAGCAAGTTGCGAAGAATAATTACATTATCCGATACAAATTCCTCAACACCAAAACGGGCAATATCGCCATATTCGGTCAGCCGCTCTGCTGTCATAATGGAAGTCATTTTCATTTGTTTCAGGGCGAATGTAAGCCTGTACAATTCTCTTCGGATTACCGTACTGTCCTGGAGTTGTGTAAAGATTGCACTCAATGAATCCATCGAAACACGGGTTGCTTTTACTTTTTTTATGGCATGTTCGATTCTTACAAGTAGCCCCCCCAAATCATAATCGCCAGAAATAATTACATTTTCACCTGGTTGAGGGGAAGCGTCAATAAAAGCAAATTTATTTTCATCCTCCCATTGTTGAATATTCCACCCAAGGCTAAGCATATTCATTCGTATATCGCTTGCTGGTTCTTCAAAGGTCACAAACACACCTCCTTCATTAAATTGCCTGATACCTTCAGCCAAAAACTGGACAGCAAGCACTGTTTTGGCACTTCCTGAAGATCCTGATACAAGAGTACTTCTCATTCTTGGCAATCCGCCGTTGGCCAATGAATCTAAACCAGCAATACCGGTCCTCAACTTTTCAACTCTCATTAATTTATCCACCTTTTTCATAATTTGTAACCTTTCTTTTAGATATTCTTTAAATCAAGACTTAACAACACCTTTTCTTTATCACTCAAATCGCCAATTATCTTCCTTAAAGGAGGCGGCAACTCTTTTAACAGTGTAGGTGTTGCAATTATTTTCTCATCTTCTGCCAACTGAGGATTCTCGAGAATATCAATGATTTCGAGCATATACTTGCTATGTAAATCTTTTTCAATTATTTCGCGAAGATTTGAAATTGCTCGTTCAGACTGGGCTGTTTTTCCCGTTACGTACAATCTTAATTTTAGTTTAGCCATTAGATTTATCCTTTAGGTTATTTATATGTCATTACTGTTATCTTTTAATATCAAATTTACCGGGGCATATTTTCGATAGAATGAAACCAGATATCCCATCAACATCAATACTAGTATCCGGCCTTCCTCTAAATAAACCTGTGAAGCCTGAAAAGTAGCTGATTTCATTTTTTCTTTGATTGTAACGCTGTAAATTTCAACCACATCCTGTGGCCCAACCATAGTTTTACCTAATTTATCAGCAAAATTGCGTAGAATAGCGGAAATATCATAATCGGTTTTGTACATTTTTACTTCAACGGCTTTTTCAAGAATTGAATCCAATTCTATAGAAAATTCGCTGAACCTATCCTGTGCATACTCGCGTAATGATTTAATACCCAAAAGCTGTTCCGAAATTTTTGAGCGAGATGATTTGGGGATTTTGTCGAAATTCTCAATTTCCCGTTGCTGTCTCTCAAGTTGCCCTGCTTTTGAAAGTTCTCCTGACAACTTGTGCCGGTCAATTGAATATCTTATTGAGCGTGACAATAAAGCAGTATTGATGTTATTTTTAACAATGTAATCCTGCGCTCCCATCTGAATGATTTTTTCGGCAAGAGATTCATCCTTAAGTCCGGTCAATACAATAATTGGGGTTTCAGGAAGCAAAGTCCTCATACGCTCAAATGTATCGATCCCCGATGAGTCTCCTAAATTTAAATCGAGAAGAACCACATCGGATTCCGTATCCTTTGGGCTATTTTCAAAAAGGGTTAAACTCTCGAAATGGGTAAGACCATAAATCCTCGATGAATCATCTGCAAATAATTCCTTAATAAGCCGGGCATCGCCTGGATTATCTTCGATTAATAATATTTGAATTGTTGGTTTCATTATTCTATTTTGCCCCATTAGGCAATTTTACAATGGTTAACCAAAAATCTTCGATGGATTGAACCACTTTGATGAATTGATTCAAATCGAGTGGTTTGGTGATATAGCAATTTGCATGAAGATTATAGGTCTTGAAAATATCTTCCTCGGCCTGCGACATTGTCAAAATCACAACAGGTATCCGTTTCAAATTGTCATCCTCTTTGATTTCCTTCAAGACCTGGCGACCATCCATTTTGGGAAGATTGAGGTCTAGCAAAACCAAATCAGGTCTTGGAACGCCAGCATATTCTCCCTCTCTTTTCAGGAATTTCATGGCCTCCACACCATCAATTACATGGAATAATTTGTTCTTCATCTTGCTGTCTTTTAACGCTTCTTTCGCAAGCCGGGCATCTCCGGGATTATCTTCTACCAGTAGGATATCTACTGCCTGAATGTTGTCTGTTGTTGTCATTACATGTTATTTTTTTATTGTGAAATGAAATATTGATCCTTTTCCTTCTTCCGATTCAACCCATATTATCCCACCATGCCGTTCTACAATGCGTTTGCAAACAGCAAGGCCAATTCCTGTTCCGGGATATTTTTTGATGTTTCCCAACCTCTGGAAAATCTGGAATATCCGTTCATTGTATTCGGGATTGATTCCAATTCCATTGTCTTTAACTGATATTTGCCAATAATCGGGTATGGTCTGGAATGAAATGTGAATTCGTGGAGATTCCTCACTTCTGAATTTTATTGCGTTGCCAATCAGGTTTTGGAATAGCCTGATAAGCTGTGATTCATCTCCTTTTATGAAAGGCAATTCGTCATTGGTTACAATTGCCCCGTTTTCTTTTATTTTTTCATGCAGATTCGATAAAGCATATCCCAAAATTGTTGTGGCATCAAGCTTTGTGAATTCTTTTCCACGGGTAGTAATTCTAGAAAAATCGAGCAGATCGTTGATCAGTTTTTGCATGCGGGTTGCTCCGTCAACTGCAAAAGCAATAAATTCCCTGGCATCGGCATCCAACTGATGGGCATATCTTTTTTCTAAAAGCTGAGTAAAACTCGAAACCATTCGCAAAGGTTCCTGCAAATCGTGTGAAGCAACATAAGCAAATTGTTCCAGTTCCTTATTTGAACGTTCAAGGTTAAGCATCGTTTTTTCAAGGTTACTGTTTGCTTTTTCTGTTTCTTTTCGGGCTTCATCGGCATCCTGCATCATATTTAATGTTGCCAGCTGAGCTTCTCTGAATTGCCTTGTACGATCCTGGATTTTTTGTTCCAAACTGCCCGTGAGTTCTGTGAGCTCCATTTTGGTGATGCCCATGTCGCCAATAAGCAATGCCAGTTCTAAAAGGAAATCGATTTTCTTTTGTACCTCATCTTCTGTAATAATTGAAACTCTTGAGAGCGCTTCCAAATACTCCTTTTCATCAAATCCATACTTTATTGCCTGTTTGCGAAAGAAATCAAGATCAGGCTCCTGCAATAAAAATTGTCCAATAAAAAGATTTCCAACCTGTTCATTTCCAACAATTATTGGTACGGCAACATCAGTCAAACCGTTTAAGCATTTGTACAAACTATAATTCCTTCCTTCCAATAAATTCTTTGAGAGAACAGAATCACACTCCAAACAATTTTTGCAGGTTTCGGGATTAACCCTGTGGAATTTGGTGCAGATGTCCTGCCAGCCTGTGGCTACCAATACATTGGCTTCCATGTCTAAAATAGCAGTTCCTGTTCCGGTTGCAATCGTAAACCTTTCAAACAGGCTATTAAGTCTGGCGATATCTACTATCTCTGAAATATTTCTTTTCATTTTTAATCCTCCTTAGCCTGGTTAATGTCGGGATCAGCAAATGAGAGATCATAAGGTGCTTCCTGACCAAGTTCAATGCTCAATTTATTGATCTTTCTTTTCAATTCGATCATGCGATTTTCGCGCCCCACAGCCATTCTGTTAAAGGTTTCAAGTTCTTGATTTGATTGTTCTAACTTATTGATGGCAGAAGTTAAGGCTTTTGTCTTTTCGTTCACCAAAACTTCAAGATCGTCACGGTGCCTCCGCAACTCCTCTTCAAGCAATTTCTGATTATCAATGTCCTGAAAAGCACCCAGTACTTTAATAACTTTGTCATTTTCCACAATGGCTTTACCAACTGCACGAACCCATTTCGTTTTCTTTTTGTCAGTGATTATTTGAAGTTCTAAATCGAAAGGGGTTGCATCTGAAATTGCCCTCCCCACAGCCTCACTTATAATAGGGATGGCTTCAGGGGTGTAAAAGTTTATTGCAGTTTCTAAATCGGGCTGAAATATCTCAGGGCTGGTATCATGAATTTCGTACACTTCATTGGTCCATATTAAAACATTATTTAGTAAATCAATTTCCCAACCACCAACTTTTGCCAACCTTCCGGTTTCATTGAGGAGTTTTTGATTTCTTTCTAAATTATTGGTTCGCTCAAGCACCCTTTCTTCTAATTCATGGTTGAAATTCTTGAGTTTTTCATTGGTTTCCAGCAGCGCAATTTCAGCTAATTTCTGATTGGTAATATTGGAAATAGAACCTACCCATTTGATAGGATTTTCATGGTAATCTTTCACTGTATTCCCCCTGGCCGACCAATGAAGGTAATTTCCGTCCTTTTTCATTACTCTGTATTCAATATTATAAGGAGTACCAGTTTTCAAATGATTATCAATTGCTTCTTTCACTTTTTCAACATCTTCGGGATGTAACTGAGCCGCCCATCCACTTAATGTGCGCGGAAATTCGCCTTCTTCGTATCCCATCAGTAAATCTATATTTCCAAACCAATCGATCTTTTCTTTTAAATCCCATTCGTAAATTACATCGCTTAAATTTAAAGCCGCATTTCGAAAACGATCCTCGATATTTTTACGTTCGGTAATATCTTCCATATCTCCAATAAACATAAGTGGCTGACCGTATGCATCACGGGTTAGAATTAGATTCAAGCTTATCCATACAATGCTTCCATCTTTATGGTTAAACATACAGTCGTAGTGTGCAGATGGAATTTCATTCCCGATCAACTTTTTGGTCATTTCGTAACTAGTTTCAAGTGAATCAGGATGCGTAATATCCATCCAACTTTTTGTAAGCAACTCGGTTTCAGTATAGCCTAATGTATGGCACATGGCCGGATTAATTTGAATAAATCGCCCATCCAATCCTGCAATGGCCCTGCCAATAGCTGCTTTGTGAAATGCATGCCTGAATTTTTCTTCACTTTCCCTTAATTTTTCTTCAATTCGTTTCCGGTCTGTAATATCAATAAATGTTGCAAGGAAACCATCTTCGAGAGTAATACCTGAAATAATAATAATTCGCTCCTGTCCATTTTTGCAGGTAACCTTGTATTCTGTCGATTCAATGTCAGTCTTTTCTATTCTCGCTTTATCAACAGCACTATTCCAGGTATCCAATACCCACGACCGATATTTTTCATCGGGATATGCTTTTATCCACCATACATCCAAGGTAGGAATGTCCTCCAATGAATACCCAAAAACTTTTTCAAAACGATCATTAATGTATGTCAGATTCCCCGAATTATCTGTCAGGCAAAGCGGAAGTGGAGTTGCTTTTATTAATGTCCGGTATTTTTTTTCGCTTTCACGCAATTTTTCCTCAACACTTTTAATGGAAGAAAAATCGAGCCCCATTCCTACCAACATCGGGTTATTATCGATATCTATTAGTTTCCCAGTAAAATAGAAGTGAATTGAGTCTCCTGTTTTTGTTATAAATTTAGCTTCAGTTGAAGCGTACCCTTCGCTAAATACTTTCTGAATATTATCGAAAATGATTGTTTTGTCGTTTCCTTCAAACAAATCGAGTGGACTGATTTCGCTCATTTCCTGCTTGGAATATCCTGAAACGGCTTCAAAGTTTTCATTCCATTGTACAAATTTGCCTTCGGGGCTTATTTGATAAAAAAGTCCGGGCAGTGAATTGATAATCGCCTTGTTTTTATTATCACTGTGCTTTAATTGATTTTGCTGTTCTTTTAATGTTGAAATATCGTGGAATATGCCTAAAACATAGGGTTTGTTTTGAAATTCAACCATCGAGACTTTAATCTCGACAAATTTTCGTATCCCTTGTTTCGTAAGTATCTGTGATTCTACCCTAATATTTGGTTTATTTTGTAATTGATTAAATTTTTCAACCTGTTCCGCCATAATATCTTCAGGATGAAGCTTTGATTGGTGCATGCCGACCAGCTCTGTGCGATTCATCCCCATCAGCATTTCTGCCGCCGGGTTTACATCTACTAAAAGGCCTGAAAACGGATCAGCAATGAAAATGGCACTGGGATCATTATTGAACAATCCTTTGAATTTTTTTTCACTTTCGGTAATTAATAAATACTGCTCTTTAAGGTTTTGTAGGGAAAGGTTAAGGTCTGAACTTACTTTTTGGATTCTCCATAACATATAGGCTAGTGAGGCTAAAAAGGCAATCAAACGAATGGTGTGCCAAAGCCACCAACCCTCAGTCCAAATTTCCGAAAACTGAAAGGTTATGCCCACTATTCCCGAAGAAACGGCAATATAGACAAGGATTAATACACCCAGGTTTTTTTCCCGAATGTAAATGGATATCAATTTTATGGCACTTAGAAAGAATAATGTCCCTGCTAATAAATTAATAATATTGGCAGTATTGGTGAATTTTCCATCACTTACCATTTCAGGAAAAATGGTTCGATCGTAAGAGGTTAACAATCCTAAAATAACGGCGGTAATTCCGCCTGTTATACTTAAGAATTTTTTCGCTGATTCAAGTTTTAACTTCCATGGAAAAATAATAAGTGAAAATAATATCCCTCCCGCCAGTATGGCAATACTGTGTGTAAAAACAAAACCATTACCAATTTCATAAAATGAATGAAAAAGATCCCATAAGCCCATTTGCAAAAATCCAAGAGATATAAAAATATAGGAAGGTTTTGCATTCCCAAATAAAATCTGCATCGGCATAAAAGCCATTAAAAGTGCAGCAATCGCCCCTAAAGCTTCAATGGATGAATGCATAGTAAAATCAACCAGCTGAAAGTAATCCCAAAACATATGGACTTTGAAAACATTAATAATAGACAAACTGATAATCATGGCCAAAAACAAAATAAGCAGATAATGAACCCATGGCCATTCAACTAATGGTTTCTGTAAATCTGCATTATTTACTATTCTTGGCGGGTCCTGGAAGTGGCCAGTATTGTTGGAATGACTATTTTGCTTTTCGCTCATTATTTTGGTCAATTAAATATTATACAATAACTATTTCTAATCTAAAAAATATCAGTTGAAAATCTCAATAAACCCTTGCAATTTTACTCTTTCCTTTTTTCATCAGGCATTTTCGTAATAATAAAAATATGAATTCATTTTAATGCTAAACCTAATCTGATGCTCCCATTTGTTACAAAAGTATTATTTTTTTAATCATTAATACCTCTCATTATTTTTTTTGTATTGCGAACAGCGATTCCGCCATTATCACAATAATTATGTATCAGATTGATTTACTAACAAAATATTATTTTACCAAAATTCGATTTTTCGTACAATTTTTGACTGCAATCCCACGGACAACAGCCTTGCCGATGTTATTCCATAAAGTATTGATTTTTAATTGTTGATACTTTTTAAAAGCCTGCCAAATTATTTGTTTAATTAGCAAACTTTTGTCTTTGTTTGACCATGTAAAAGTACTTCTTTTTTTTCATATAAATCTAATTTATCTTACTGATTATCAATTATATATTAGTATTTTTTTATTCTAAATACTTACTGGTGATACAAATTTTAGAAACGCCAGGGAAAACAGTTAGTAAACATATTTACATGACATTACATCATTTCTTCCCTTAATTACAGCAAAACTTGATTGTTTCTGATCAGCGTCAACGCAAACATTACGAGGCCGAAGAACTTTGTATGGCGGGCTTAGCCTTATTTTTGCTAAAGAAGGTAGCCGAAATGCGTTGAATAATGACCGCAAAGAAACCCAGTTTGTGCAGAATCATAAAAAGATGTTTGCATTAAATCTGCCTCACATGAACGAGGTGGAGGATTTCTTTCAATCATTATCAGAAAATGAATTGCAAGAGGTAAAAACGAACATGATTTCTACCCTCATCAAAAAGAAAGTGATAGAATCGGCTAAATTTCGTGTACACTATATTGTGGCTATTGATGGAACCGGAGTGGCGAGTTTTGATAAAAAAACATTGTGATTTTTGCCTGACAAAGACTTGCAAAAATGGCGTTACCACTTGCTTTCACAATGTATTGGAAGTCAAACCACTCGCCCCATCAGACCTTGGTTGGTCCATCGCCACCGTATGGATCAGCAATGAAGGTAAGCAGGAGTCTGAGAAACAGGACTGTAAAAGAGAGGCATTCAAACCTATTGCTGTAAAGTTAAAACAAAACTTCCCACGTTTACCCATTCTAATACTGGCTGATGGGTTGTATTACTGGAAGGGATTCTTCGATATTTGCAAGCAAAACAACTATAAATACATCATTACTTTAAAAGATGGCGGTTTAAAACATTAAGGAAGAAATTTATTGGTTGAAACAACTGCGGTCAAAGCAAAATGTAGATATGAAAATAGAAAAGAAAAACGCTTCTATCAGTTTGAATTACAGATTCATCAGTGGATTACCCTATAATAAAACCTCCTGAATTTTGTACTGTGCCTGGAAAAAACCACCCAAAAAGACACAGCACAAACCAGTAAACAAAAATTTGTTTATCTGACCAATTTTGAAAAAATCGATCAATACTGTATTGCAATTAGTGACACATTTGGGCTAAGACAAAATAGAAAATGAAGGATATAATGCCCAAAAAAATCAGTGATATGAATAGGTACACAAGTTCTCAAGGGTCAGTTTTACTGCAATGAAAAACTATTATCAATGCCTTCAGATTGCTCAAATTATTAACCAAATAGTAACAATTAGCAAAGCAATAGATAACTTAATGCGATACAAACTTAAATGCAAGATAAAACATTTGTGGAAAAGGCCGCTAAGTTTCTTGCTTTAAGTTGCAATCGATAACTGTTAGTTGACAGAGTTAAGCGATACCTTTTCAAATCAGGATGACCTAAACTTAGGTTGGAGATGCCCTGCTCACAAAATCAGAAAAAAACCAAGTTAAAACAAAAAAGTAGGATTGTTCCCTTCAAATGTTTCTGTTAAATCCAAAACACGATTGATCCTTTTATAGTCGTGTCGCATTTCTATTGCCTTATTGTATCCAAACATCCTTTCTCCTGTCAAGACCTCCAATTGCTGAATAGCTGATAATCAAACATATTCACTAACAACAGTTCCACCGCTCAACCAAAAAGTGATTGAATACATTGCCACCACCATAGG
>CALFEP010000058.1 GCA_937950125.1 uncultured Bacteroidota bacterium | reverse complement strand
CCCTGCAAAGCGGTGATGTGATTGTAACCATTTCCGACAGCCAGGGTAATATTATAAACAAAGGATTAGCCATGCCTGGTTTCGTACTTCAGAATGACACTACGGATATGGTTTTCCCTACCGGCGGTAGTGACGAAAATCCTAATGATGTCTTTGTTGATAACATCGATCTTCCAGGAGATAATGGTGGTTTTTTGCCACAAGATGTTGTTTTCAATTCTCACAACGGCAAATATTACATTTACGGATATAGGAAAATTATGATTTGCGATGAAAACATGCAGGTGGTTAAAACAATTGATATCTCTGATGTAGATGGGTTTTCGGCCTTTTATTCCGATTATCATGAGCGCAGGATTTTTGTACACCCTACGCAAAATAAGGTTTACGGATTGACGATTAATGGCGCTTTATTTTCGATCGATCAGTATTACAACCGTCAGTTTTTGACCAGTCCCATCGGAAACTTCTTGATTGAACGATCTTCGTTGATATTTAGGGAATCCGACAACACGATCTGGTACTATTTTTATGTTAAGGATGAAACCATGACCGATAAAACACTCTTGTATAAATACGCACTATCAAATTCACAATTGTCACCCACTTTGCCCATTCAAGGAATTATTGGGTACGATATTGAGGCAATCAGCTATGAAACAAGCTATTTAATTTTGGTATCCACCAACGAGGGAATCATGAGATATTATCCGGATATGACAAGCCTCTTAAGAATTGAGCCACAGAATAGCTTTGGGCATATTGCTGTAATGAATAATTTGATATTTGCCCATCTGAATTCAAATAGCTCAATTCTTATTTGTAACGCTGACGGAGAAGAAAAACAAACACTTACGCTTAATTATCCTGATGTCAGGTTTACACTTCCTGACCCAACCTACAATAAAATGTATCTTTCAGGTTATTCCGAAAGCAGCTCTGGCATTGATATTATCTGGTATAACGTGACGCAATGGGAGGTACAAAATTGTACTTATCAAAATATTTTCGGCCTAACCGAAAACAGCACACAAGTAATTGGTTGCGGTCAGGACAAGGTTGTTTTTTACGATAAGCAAACCGGGAATCAAACCTATTTAACGAGTACTTCCATTGGTCAGATGTACCGTGTTTCGCCCGGCTCCAGCACTAATATTGCCATTGCTACTCAGCCATTGAACGGGAATGTTTTAAAAATTTCATCATCCGGAACACAAATACTCGAAACCGGTGGAAACATTTCAGGTATTTGCCGAAAAGGAGATAAATTGTATGCGGCCGTAAACAAGTTTAATAACAAGGGCTACATACTGGTTTTAAATGCCGCATCCGGAGAAGTGATTGACAGGGTGACCCCCTCGTTCGATTTCAACCCGGTGGATGTGTTTTGTTTAGACGATGAAAGCGTGGGGAACGACAGGATTTATGTACATTATGTAATACCAAATGGATTATCAGTCTCAGGAAAACTTATGGCTATCAATGTAAATGATCCATCTCCATTTGAAATTGCCAATGAAGTTTTTGGAAATGATGGATTAGAATATGTCGTAAGTCCGAATGGAACAGTTATGATTGGTGAGAGATGTGAAACATGTCCGGTCTCCTGTTTTGTATATTTTTATAATTGGAACCTGACTGAAAAAGAAAGACCATTTGAAGCAGTAGGTGGATGCATAAAGGAGTTTGATTACATCCAAGAACAAGAACTTGAATATTTAGCCTTTACAAGCATGTGCAATAGCACGATTTATTTCTTTGAAGATAGTGAAACGGAAGTTACTCTGATAGGAAATTGCTATGTCCCACACCCGTACTCATTCTCCTACAATTCAAACGAAGAAATTGGATATAGTTTCAAAAATGATGATGGAGGATGTAATTTTTACACAATAGACTTGGAATCATTTTCATCCAATGCTTTTTCGGAATATCCTGGACTTACAATGGTTAAAGAATTATTTTATAATCCTAACGATGGCCTTGTTTATGGGATTTCAGAACAAAAAGTGTACATCATTGGAAGTGGATCAATCTTGGGCACGTATGATCTTGATGCTAATTTCGACATAGATGGTTGTTTAAATCGTGATGATGA
This sequence comes from uncultured Bacteroidota bacterium, assembly GCA_937950125.1. Classification (GTDB taxonomy): domain Bacteria; phylum Bacteroidota; class Bacteroidia; order Bacteroidales; family 4484-276; genus CALFEP01. The sequence continues at coordinate 8,941 of CALFEP010000058.1, read as the reverse complement.
TTACATATTTGATCAAATTGAGAACAATTTATATTTGCCAGTTTTTTTAGAAAAAGAATATTTGCATTCTGTAAACGTACTTGCGATAGATTTGCAAAATGGAAATAACACAATTTTTAGTAGTGATTTATCATATCAAAAATCAGTTTTGGTTCTTTTTCCCTTCGAAAAATACAGTCTTTTTGGTAAAACACTTACCAATTACATCAACAAGCAAATCATCTTTTGTGCCCAGATGTATTTTTCCAACTCTACATTGATCACCACCCACAACGAAAACAAAACCCTCACCGGAAATTGGGACTGGATTTCCTTCCCCTGTATGCCAAGACTTGGAAATGAGGGCTTTGCCTCACAAGCCTTTTTGCAGAATATTAATCCGTTGCCGGAATATTTAAGATTAATCACAAAAATAGGGGGATTCGATAAGGAACTAACCTATGAAAATCAAATTTGGAACACTGATTATATTCCCTTTTTATACAGTACGCAGGGGTACAAATATGACAGTGAACCAGATACAATTCAATCTCTTAAGGTAACCGGAGTGGTGCTTGATCCCTCCACTCCCGTTCCACTCTCTTCACAATACGAAAACTGGATTGGCTATTTTCTGGAGTATCCCTTGCATCCTGAAAAGGCATTTGCCCTGGTTTGGGACAAACTAACACGGATCACAACAAAAAACTGGACAATGGTAAAGGTAAACGGTCAGTGGATTTCGGCCACGCGAATAACCCCCATCAATTACGGAGACGGGCTTATTGTAACCTGTTCCGAAGATTGTGAACTTATTTGGGGTTATCAATACCCTGCTTCGGAAGAATACGAATACCCGCTTACGGAGTATTTCGGCTATGATGAAAAGTCGGAATACATACCTTTTTATTTTGAGATGGATTCCATAAGCGGTATTCAGGAAATTGGTCTTACGGTAAACGATTCTTGCGTGGGAGCAGCAGTGGTAGAACCGGGCGATTCGATTGTTGAAGTAAATGCTTACCTTGCCGGTTTTCCATCGGGAGTACCCATTGATGTAGAAACCTGGAGTGGTTACAAATCGGCAAGGATTGGAACAGGGAAATACTCCGTGGTTGATCCGTCAACCCGCAAACGGGTAAGCAGAAAGGTTTATACGGGAGAGCAAAAAGCATTTTACATCATTTCGTTCAAAGCAGGTGAAACTGAAGAGGAAAATCCTTTGGTCATATTAAATCCTGCTTCACCCAATCCGTTTAGCAGCGCTACCATGCTGAGTTTTGTGCTGAATCAGCAGGCAAATGTTGCACTCACGGTGCATGACCTGAGAGGTAACCTCATAAAGACCCTGATGCATGGAGTTTACAATGAAGGCTTCTACGAAGCCGGCTGGACGGGAACGGATAATTCCGGAAAGCAAGCCGGAAACGGGATTTACATCATCCGGTTAACGGTTGACGCTAAGATTATTAAACATGAAAAAGTTGTGTTGATCAAATAATAATCGCATCTCTATTGCTTCCCTTTAACTGAACCTGCCTGGAGGGCAGACAGGCTTGTCGAAATGAAGGAAATACGGGGGTGATGTTAAATAGAGCTTGACCAACAGGTAATACAAGTATGATTGATGATTAACTATTTTTGATGTAAGAAGTACGTTTGAATTAACAGGATTTAAGATCAGAATTCGTTAATCGTCAATCTGAGATCAATAAAACATCGACGACGTTGTAGGATATTAAAATGCAATAAAACATGAAAGCTTTCACTTTTGTTAATATACTTCTATCAATAAGTTTCTGTGCTCACGCCGCCATTCTCACAGTAAAACCAGATGGCACGGGCGACTTTATAAAAATACTGGATGCCATTAATGCTTCTGCTGTCAACGACACTGTGTTGGTGTGGCCGGGAACTTACTACGAAAACCTGCACATTGCCGCCAAACCCATTACCTTAGCCAGTCTTTACCTTACAACAGGAGAAATTCAGTTTGTCTTTCAAACTGTAATTGATGGTAGTACACAGGAAAAAGCAGTTATTTTTTCTGAAAATTATCCTTCTGGTTCATTTGGGGTGATTGTTGGCTTAACTATAAAAAATGGAATAGCAAGAAATAATCCTTCATATATGTCTTTTGACGGTGGGGGAATATTATTATCTCATGCCAATTCGAAAATACAGAATTGTGTAATTTGTAATAATAAAGCATACAAAGCCGGAGGAGGTATTGCTGCTTGGTATTCAGATGTAATTCTTAAGTCGAATACAATAAAGGATAATAATGCTAATTGGATTGGAGGAGGTATATGGATTGGGGGAGGCGACTATTTAATACTTGATGCAATTGAAAAGAACAGTATCTATTTTAACCACTCATCATGGGGAAATGACATTTGCAAACATTTTGAAACAAGTTGTGAAAATTTTATACTCGATACCTTTAGTGTTGCCGAAGATCATGGATATTGTATTTATAACTATCATACAAACAACGGTGTTCCTGTTTACAATTATGCACTTGAAGTAAATCATCCTATAATCGACCAGGTTGATGCAGATGTTTATGTAAGCCCGGACGGCGATAATTCAAACAGTGGTCTTTCACCGGAAGAACCGCTGAAAAACATCTGGTATGCCATGACCAAAATCAATCCGGACACCAATAACCAACGCACCGTTCATGTTATGCCCGGTACTTACAGCCCATCGGTAAATGGCGAGATTTACCCCATCAATGCCCGCAGCAATTCAGCCCTGGTCGGCGAAGACAGAACCACCTGCATCCTTGATGCAGAACAAACATGGTTCCATTATAGTTGCCATTCCAGATCGTATGGCATGAAGATTAAAAATTTGTCACTAATAAATGGTAATTCAATTACCTCAATTGACATTCGTTTTGAACCGGGTTCGATTGCGTTGGATTGGTCTTGCTATAATTATACTCTTGAGAATATAAAAATACAAAATTGTTATGGCTTATCATCAAGCGCTTGTCGGCTGTTAACAATGGATTACTTATCATTGGCTGATATTTTGGCAGTAGATAATTTTGGGGGTCAAACTATTGTTGCCGGATATTCTGGTCAACCTTTTAGAGACGCTATCGTCACGAGGAATATTTCAGTAATAAACAATTCCTATTATCTAACTGGTTATGGTTTTGACGGCGGCGCTTTTGCTATTACAACCTCATACAATGAAAATCCTTTGCGAGCTACGGTGGCCAGTGCTGCTATTTGTGGAAATAAAAACTATGACTGGTGGGGCGGTTCACAACATCTCAGTTGTTTTCTTGTCAATGGAAGTATCAACAACATCACCAATGTTACCATAGCCGATAATGAAAACGAAGACCAACTGCCGGGAGCCTATTCCACCTGGGAAAATATGACATCACGCGTTTATAATTCCATTTTTTACAACAACGAACATCCCTCCATCATCCTTGGTGTGGAGCCACCTCTAGAGAATCCCGGAGAATTGTTTCTGGATTACTCCCTCATTGAGCAGGGTCTCGACGACATCTGGAATCAACAGAACTTCAACATTCTGCATTACGGCGTCAATAACATCGAGGGAAATCCTTTGTTTACCGGAACGGGCGAATATCCCTACCAATTGCAGGCAGGTTCGCCATGTATTGATGCCGGTACACCCATGTACGAACCAGGCATGGAACCACCCTACATCAAACACGAAAACGGCAAATACATCCTCTACACCCACGGCATGGACACCATTCACCTGCCCGCCACCGACCTGGCCGGCAATCCACGCATCGCCTACGACAGGATAGATATGGGCGCTTATGAGTTTGTGGACACAACCGTTGGCATAAGACCTCCGCCAAAATACATCGCCAATGGACTAAAAGCCATTCCAAACCCCTTCCAGCAAAGCACAGCCATCGAATTCACCCTATTAAAGGAAGGCCATTGCCAGGTGCAAGTTCACGATATGCAGGGTCGCCTGATCAAAACCCTCCTGGATGCCTTCACCCAGCCCGGAAACTTCCAGATGCGCTGGCACGCCGACGATGACAATGGCAATAAAATCCCTTCGGGTCATTACATCATCAACGTGCTTTTTGAAGGGAAGAATGTGGGAAGTGAGAAGGTGAGGAAGTTTTAGTGGTAAGTTTTTACCTGAGTAAAATCCTGAACGGTTTTTAAAACCATTCAGGATTCTCATAAAATTCTTTTACTTTTACAAAAAAATGACATCAATGGTAAAGTATCAAATATTGATCTGGTCTCAGTTTTTCTTTCTATCTCTGGCGAGTTTAGTAGCGCAAAACCAGAAAATTATCGGTGACATCAGTTCACATTTCGGAAGGGTAGAATACATAATTGGGGAAAAAGCTCTGGTTCCAGAAAAAACCTTTGATAACACTATCCGGTACAGCATCGTGAATTATTGGCTGATCCCCGGAAAGTATGAACGTAATTTAGGATCATCCTGGCAATGGATGTGCTTCCCAAGACTGGAACGCAATGGGGCAGGATATGGTGATGTTATTGAAACTCTGGAAAAAATTGAACCGATGCCGGAAAATCTACTATTTAGACATCAGGATAATGCTACTGGAGATGTAGATGATGATGAACGAATTGGCAATGCATGGAATACTCCATTGCCTTTCGAGGAAATTAATAGTAGTAATGGTTATAAACTTAATATCCAGGAGGACCAACTCTTTCTCCTGAACAGTACTGGTTCGATAGCATCTCCCGGATTATCCTTCCCACTTTATTCTGGTAATGGCAGACGCGAGAACTGGATTGGCTATTTTCTCACTTACAGCCAGGAAGCGTTGGATGCTTTTGGAGGAATTGAAAACAAACTTACATTTATTCAGACCCAGGACTGGACAATGGTTAAGGAGCATGGCGAATGGGTGATTCCCAACAATGTAACGCCATTGAGCTATGGGGATATGGTAATTGTTAAGGTTACCGAAGACATTCCTACATTTTCGTGGATCCTCGACCAGGAAGCAGAAGAAAGTGACATACGGGAAACTGAATACTATACTTTTGTAGAACAGGAAACCTATACACCCTTTTATGTTGAGATCTATTCTGCGGTCAGCGGCAATGAAGTGGCTGTAATGGCCCAGGACGAATGCCGGGGGGCATCCGTGATCTCAGATGGCGACACACTTATTGAAGTGAACGGCTACCTCTCCGGACTACCTTCCGGAACACCTCTGACTTTTGAGATATGGGACGGCTATAAATCTTCCGCAACTAAGAAAAAGGAATACCTTGTCAGGACTCCCGGAAGCAACAGTCAAATACAACGAACCATTTATTCCGGAGAAGGAATCCCTTACTACAATGTGTCTTTTGGTTCACAGGACATCAAGACCAATACAGATATCGAAAGTATGATCGAGGTTTTCCCCAATCCTGCACTTAGCGAGGCTTCTATCCGTTTCGTGGCTGATGATGAAGCTGCCTACGACCTTATGGTGACCGATTTTGGAGGTAAGCCGATCCATACGCTAATCCGCGGCACCTTCCCCGGAGGAATCACAGAAGTGGAGTGGAACCTGACAGACGGCAATAACCGGCCTCTGAAAAACGGAATATACCTGATAAGGCTTACAAAAAACAGCAGGAATGTGGCAAATGAAAAAATCGTAATTATCCGGTAGACTATTCAAGATTGGACAAATGATCAAATCATGCAAAGGCGTAAAGAAATATCAATAAATGTAACAATACAGAAATTATGAACGATTATCACATCCTAATCCGTAAAACTACTACCAATCATAGCATCTTTGCACCTTTGCATGATGCTTTTAAAGCAATCACTTTACCCACTCATTGCTCAATGCTCATCGCTAACTTCTATCTTCTACTTTCTACCTTCTTCATTTTTATCACTTCCCACTCCTTCGCAACCATCCTCACCGTAAAACAGGACGGTACCGGCAATTTCACGAACATACAATCCGCCATGAATGCGGCATCTGTAGGTGATACGGTGTTGGTTTGGCCCGGAACTTATTATGAGAACATCAATTTTAATGGTAAGGACATCCTGATTGCCAGTTTATTTTTAACCACCGGCGACAGGCAATACATCAGCAATACCATCATCGATGGCAATCACCAGGAGAGCGTGGTCAGATTTCTGAACAACGAAACACGAAATGCCGAAATATTTGGATTTACCCTGCAAAATGGTAGTGGACACAGTTACATCGCATACGGGTTCAGACCGAGTGGAGGAGGAATTATTATTAGAGAATCAAATCCAACCATTTCATTTTGCAACATTACTAATAACATGGCTTGTATGGGTGGAGGGATTTTTTGCATGTATGGATCGTTTTTCATAAAAGGATCTATCATTAAAAGCAATCATGCATATTCACTGTGGGGTGGTGGAATCTTTGTAAATAGTGAAACTTCACAAATCATATTTGACACAATACATCTAAATAGTATTTTCTGTAATTTTTCTTCAGAAGGAAGTGATATCTTTTCAGGTTTCGATGAGCCGGTACATTTCAAGCTGGATACTTTCTCAATTTCAAATCCGACATATGATTATTTTATTTTCAACAATGATGGATATGGTGTAAACAATTATATGCTCACAGTGGATGTTCTGAACGGGAAAATAGAACAGGTTTCTACCGATCTCTACGTGAATCCGAAAGGCAATAACGCTAATTCTGGCATGACACCGGACCAACCATTAAAAACAATTTGTTATGCCCTTGCCAAGATCAAACCGGACACAACAAGGCAACTCCATATTTTTATCGATGAAGGCCATTATTCTAAATACACAACAGGTGAATGTTTCGGGTTAAACCTAAGGCCTCATGTATCCCTGGTGGGGAAAGGCATGGGAAAAACCATACTGGATGCCGATTATCTCGGTGAATTCTCGAAAAGAAATTACATCGAGAACATTATCTTTCATAAAATTAGTTTTGTCGATAGTTACGATACAACCGGCAGACCAGTCGCAGGATTTCGTTTTGGATATGCCAGTAATATCTGTTTCGATAGTTGTGAATTTTCAGGAACAATTTCTTCAACCGAGGCCTGTATTGCTTCTTATGAGGGAGATACAGGTTATATTACAAATAGCACTTTCCACGAAAACAGAGGATATTCGATAATAAGATTTGGAAATACCAGAATTGATGATACTGGTTATTTTCGGTTTGAAAATTTAAAAATCTATCAAAATGGATATGGTACCGAACCGGAAAGTTATGGTGCTTGTGCCATTAGTTGTTATAATGGATTAATGGAGCCTGTCGTTCAAAAGTTCAGGATCATCAATGTGGAGATAACAGAAAACGAGTCGGCAGATGGCTGGAGTTCAGCCTTTCAGGGGCCGGGTATTAAGGCCGGCATGTACTGCCATGTAGACATCATTAATATGACTTCCGGATATAACACGGATGTGACGGGACTTACCGGTACAAACCAGTTTGGAAATCCAGGTGTAAAAGTGAATATGTACAACTCCATCCTTTACCACAACAACAAGCCGGATATCCGGTTGGGTCCCGATCCTTACAATCCAGAACCACCACCGGAACTTAACATCGATTATACAAATATTGAAGATGGGATCAGCGGTATTGTGGTTTATCCGCCCCTGACAGCATACATTAATTTTGGTAGCCATAATATTGATGAAGACCCCCAGTGGGATACCTTTGGAACAAATCCGTATTCCCTTATGTCAAACTCTCCCTGCATCAACACCGGCACACCCATGTACGAACCAGGCATGGAACCTCCCTACATCAAACAAGAAAACGGCAAATACATCCTCTACACCCACGGTATGGACACCATCCACCTTCCCGCCACCGACCTGGCCGGCAACCCGCGTATCGCCTACGGCAGGATAGATATGGGCGCTTACGAGTTTGTGGACACTACCGTTGGCATAAGACCCCCGCCAAAATACATCGCCAACGGAATAAAAGCCATTCCAAACCCCTTCCAGCAAAGCACAGCTATCGAGTTTACGCTGTTAAAAGAAGGCCACTGCCAGGTACAAGTCCACGATATGCAGGGACGCCTGATAAAAATCCTCCTGGATGCCTTCACCCAGCCCGGCAACTTCCAAATGCGCTGGCACGCCGACGATGACAATGGCAATAAAATCCCTTCGGGTCATTACATCATCAACGTGCTGTTTGAAGGGAAGAATGTGGGGAGTGAGAAGGTGAGCAGGTGGTGATTAAATTAATGCGTTTAACCAGAGTCTTTTATAAATAAATTAAATTATTTTCTATGAAAACCAAAGGCAAACCTTTGGATTTGGTTTGCCTTTGCTGGTTTTGATTATTCTTGGATAATCATTTTTCGGGTTTCGGCGGGTATGCCGTTAATAATCAGGGTGTAAAAGTAAATGCCCGGATTAAAATTTTGTGCTGAAAATGTTATTGAATGTGCTCCTGTCTCCTTCAATCCAACATTTTAAATTTTCAGGAATTTCCTTGTGTAATCTGAATTGCAATGATTTTATGATTTGTATTTTATTCAATGATCATTTTACATGTTTGCCTTAGTTTTCCATTAACAACAAGTGAAACCAGGTAAATTCCGGGTCGGCATTTTTTTTTGTCAGTACCGGTTCCGTCCCAATTAAACTGGTAATTTTCTCCTCCTTTCATTTGTTGATGGGTTATACATTTAATTTCCTGGCCCGCCGGGTCGTAAACGAAAACTTCGGCTCTTCCTGTTTCGGCTAAGGTTATTGAAATTGTGGTATGATCGTGAAACGGATTGGGAAATATGTAAAAATTATTGTCGTTTTCGGTTTGAATTGTTATCTCTCCAACAACGGGATTTTCCTGGAAATTACCCTGGCCGTCGTTAAATAGTACAGTTACCAATGAGATGTATGATACCTGGTTAGAAGCAAAAGCAATATCCTGCCATCCATTACCGTCATAATCGGCACA
>CALFEP010000057.1 GCA_937950125.1 uncultured Bacteroidota bacterium | reverse complement strand
TGGGTGAGATAAACAAGCACCTCGAACACCTCTTTTATATGGTGGAAGGGGTGGAGAGGCATTGAACCATATTTTTTAAACCATCGAAAAGCGGGGTGTTGGGTAATAACTTTTTCTTCTTTGAAAACGGCTTATAAAATCAAGGTTGTCTTTAATCAGGTTTGCGGTTTTCTGTCCATTAAGTTTTAAGTTTTTAAGCTGATAATTTTCCGTAAGGTATTTAACAAGTTCATGGCTGTAGGTTGGCTCAGCCAAGAGGTTCATGGCATCCTGGTCTTCGTGGTCAGGGTCATAGAAAACATTTTCTTTATCAGGAATTATCTGATTTATCCCATGGGCAATTTCAATACCCGATGTCGAGCTAAAGAAAAATAGTAACCCTTCGCCATTATCAACCATATCTTCATCATCTTGTAAAGGTGTAACCAACTTATTTTTCGGTTGTTTATTAAATTTTTTCGCAGCTTCTGGATTTGCTTTTGCCATTTCATTATTGTGAAACACGAAAAAATCATTGATTAATTGATTCAATTCATGTTTATTTTTAAGAAATGCAATGGGCTTTTGATGGTTGTATTTCACGAAATTAGCATACATTTCACGGTTTAGTTTCATCTTTTCGTCAACATCGGCAAATAAATCCGCTTTGTAGGGATTGGAGGTTTCTTCAAGCAAAATTTCGTCATTCATTTCAGATTGCACATATATTCCACTAAACCACCACTCGTTCATCCACTGTACAAAGCCAATGTTCAATGCTAATTTACCTTCTATAACAGTTGAATCCATTTTCATTGATTTCCTTGTCACTTTTAATTCGTATCCGGAGGCAATATGCCTGAAAAACAGACTTTTATCATCTTTTCCCAAGTATAGAAACATGCCTGATTTTTTGTTGCTCAACTGCAACAACGGTTTGTGTAATGGGTGATTTTCGCCCAAGACAAAGGCTAACCATTGTTTTCCGGTAAAACCCAGCAATGATGTAACAGTATTGTGCACATAATCGTCGTGAACTTCCTGTGTAAGGTTAATCAAATAGCTCATTTCAAATTCAGTTCCCTCATCTCGCTTTTTTAGTATTTCAATTTTGTCTTTCGTACAATCATCACCATAAAAAAAGAACAGGTACGAATTTAAAACAAGCCAGTCAATTTTGTACCGGATGGTATAAAAATCAGCTTCGGAAAGAGAAATCTGTAAAAATTTCTTCATGGCAGGATTCTCTGGAGCTATTTCCCAGTGATTATCAAAAATTTCGAATATGTTGAAGCCAAAATATTCAACTAAATTGCTCTCAGGTGAAATCAATATTTGATGAAAATGCTTTTTTGACAAAAAATACCATATTAAAAACTGTACATCTATCTGATGAATTTCGCCTGGGAAGTACTCGTCGTAGCTATAAAAAGGCAGGTACTTTGTGTACAATTTGTAATGCTGTTCAACAAATGCTTGATAAATCCGGCTTTCCGATATCAGATCTTCAAACCATGCTGTGAGCATGCACGATAATTCGGTTATTTCATCTTTTGAAATTTTCAGGATTCCCTTAATATCTTCAACCGAATACAGCACTGCCTGCACCTCATTGCATACCCGAAGGTAAAAATAATCGGATGGAACGGGTGCTTGGTAAGGATGAAACCTAAGCCAGTCTTTCATCAGAACTCCAGGATATTTTGATCTGTATTTGAAATTCTTCGACATAATATTGCTTTTTGAAACCTTCACAAAAGTAACAATCCTATTTTTGCCAACTATTCTTTATCAGAATGATTGGTGATCTCAGTCTAAAAATTAATTTTTCGCCAATAAATTTATGTTGAGCCTGCCGAAACAACAGATAAGCACAAATTTTTTAACAGTTGATTTGTTGAAATACAATGTTTTGTTCAATTTAAAGTTTTCGTGCCTGTCTGCCTCAGGCAGGTTTTTGTGGCAAAATCTAAAATTTGACCTTTTTAGACTGGACTCATTGGTGAAATTAAAAAAACTACTCAATCTTTTACTATTATGGATATTAAAGAAGTTGTTCAAAAGCAAAAAGAAAAACTCGGCAACCTGCTCGATAAAAAACAGATGGCCATGGGCGAAATCATTTTCTACAACGGAAGTTGCCAGGTTTTATCGCAATCCCCAGCCAGGTTCGAATTAATTGTCAGCGATGAATTGCTGAATACAAGTGAAGAATGTTGGCTTTGCATTGAAGAAAATGGAAATATGTATCCCATGATGGACAGCGAAATGCCAGGCTGGGATAAAAAGTCGTATGCGTGCCTGTTGCAGGTTGAAAACGAGTTGAAACTTCTTGATCCAAAAGAACAAATCGAGCATAAAAAATACACCCGTGAAGGTATGATTCAGCGCGTAATGAAAGAACGCCGTGATAAAGCCGAAAAAGCCCGTTACAGGATAAAATGGGCATCGAATATTTATGGTGATCACATCCTAACGAACGAAAACGGGGTAAAATACAAGGTTTTTCTGCGCGACTTTGAGAATGAAACCGGCTACAGCGACAGCCTTGATTCGCGGCTAAACAAACTCGGCACCACCAAACACATCATGTGGGCATTTAACCAACTAAACAACAACAGTTCGCTGATGAAAAAACTGGATAAAACCTGCCCATTCATCGAAATTTACAGCGACCCACTGAATGAATACAAAATTTCATGGTTTTATCCGCACAAGCTACCCATTGAGGAACAACTGCTGATATCGAAGTATTTTAAAAAATCTACGTTTATCGAAGATTCAGAAATTACCACCTTTCTGGGATTTTTAGATGCCGCCGAAAACAACAAAATATTCAACATCAGGCCTGAGGTAAGGCAAAAAGTGGAATCAAGGTTTGAAGCAAAACTGCTGGAAACTTTGAAAGACATGTATGTGCCTGATTTTAGAATGATTAACGCCGACTTGTTCAAATATCAGAAAGAAGGGATTGAATTTGTTCTGTTTAAAAAAGCTGCCATCATTGCTGATGAAATGGGCTTAGGAAAAACAATTCAGGCCATTGGCGCTGCTTTGCTTAAAAAGCAGATTTTTAATTTTAAAAAGACCCTGATTGTGTGTCCGGCATCGCTGAAAGAGCAATGGAAAAAAGAGATTGAAAAATTCAGCAACGAGAAAGCGTTTATTTTAGAAGGATTTCCGCATGACCGTGCAAAACAGTATTTGGATGAAAATTATTATTTCTTCATTGTCAATTATGAAACCATCCTTCGCGATTATGCAGCAATAAATAAGGCCGGAATGGATTTTTTAATCATGGACGAAGCACAACGCGCCAAAAACTATGAAACAAAAACTGCCTCATCACTCAAACGTATTGAAGCCAAACATAAATTAATCATCACGGGTACACCCATCGAAAACCGGTTGATTGATATTTTTTCGCTGTTAAGCATTCTTGACCCTGAATTTCTGGGGCCATTATGGGAATTTTCCTATCAACATTGCCTTTTCGACCCTGTTAAATTCAATAAAATCAATGGGTATTACGACCTTCAGAAACTAAACACCAAACTGGAGGAGGTTCTGATAAGACGTGAAAAACGCAATGTTTTGGACCAGTTGCCTAATGTTCAGCAGATAAACATTCCTGTCAACATTTCGCCGCTACAGTCCGAACTCCATACTTCTTACAGCCGCGGCGTTTCACAAATCATTCATAAACGCTACATCACACCCTACGATTTGCAGCGGTTGATGCTTTTGCTTACCAATATGCGTATGGTTTGCGATTCGACCTACCTGATTGACGAAGACACCAACGAATCTCCCAAACTTGACGAGCTTAAATACATCCTTTTGGAGAAATTGGATGTTCCGAACAACGATCGCAAAATCATTATTTTTTCGGAATGGGTGAAAGTGCATAAACTGATTGGTAAACTTCTACGTGACAACAATATTGGTTTTGTGGAACTTAGTGGAAAAATTCCTGTAAAATTGCGCGGCGAGCTAATACAAAAATTTGAAACCAATCCTCACTACAAAATATTCCTGTCAACCGAAGCGGGCGGATCGGGTTTAAACCTTCAGATTGCTGATACGCTTATCAATTTTGAGCTACCCTGGAATCCTGCCAAAAAAAACCAACGCATTGGCCGTATAGACAGAATTGGACAAAAAAGCAGCAAACTCACTATTTTTAACTTCATCACCCGTCGTTCAATCGAAGAACAGATTGCATTGGGGCTTATCGTTAAACAAAACCTTTTCGATGGTGTGTTGGGTAACAAATCAGGTTTTAATTTCGTAGATTTTAGCTCAAAAGGGCGCTCGCAATTCATCAGTCAGATCGAAGCATTTGTTTCTACCCTTGAGGCACAGGCTGAAAATGAGGAAACTGTTCAGCTAATAGAAAATATTCAGCAGAATGCTGAAGCCGAAACTGTCCCCGCTACCGAAGAGCAGCTACAAACTGTTGTTGAGACAAATGAAAACCCTGATGCTCAGGAAATTGATCTGGCTGAGGATTCTGTTGATGAAATACCCGTTGAATCGCATTCTCCAACATCATCAGCGAATGATGCCAAACCGACAACCAAAGCAGAAGAACTTGAACAGGTGATGAATAACGGCATGCAGTTTCTGTCGGGTTTGTTTAAGATGAGCACCGGAAAAGACCTGGGCATCGAAAATCAGAAAATTGAAATTAACAAAGAAACCGGCGAAGTGGTAATGAGGTTTAAATTACCTTTTTAATAAAAGTACAGGAAACTTTCTTATTGCTTTTACCTTAACTTGCAAACGATGATTCTCGGTAAATGGGGATAGTAATACTACAGTAATTTTATTATAGATAATTCTAAATGCCGAAGCGGCTGCATTTCAAAAAGCATCGATCGTTCAGATCATGTCGTGCTTAAAAATATTGGAGTCTAATTCTTGTCACGGCTATTTTTTCAAAGTCACCTTTTCTACTTCGTTTGAAATGGGTTCAAGACTTCGCAGGTAAGCAAATATCGCTTCCAGGTCTTCCTTTGTCATTCCCGCATACATATTCCAGGGCATCAAGGAATTGTATTCTTCCGGACCCCCAATTTTATCCAGTTTCTGAATGGAATCGTAGTTTTTGAACATGTTTACAAATACGTCGCTTGTCCAGGCGCCAATTCCTGTTGACCTGTCAGGAGTGATGTTGGGAGTGCGCAAAGTTCCAAAAGGCATTTCAAATTCACGACCACCGGCAAACTCCATTCCGGCTACAGGTTGTCCTTTTTCAAATGGTGTATGGCAATCGGCACAGGCTGCAGCAGTGGTGAGGTATTTCCCGTAACTAATTTTATCTGAACTATCGGGTCTGGCTGAAGGAATGTTTTTTTGCGGAATCAGGTGCATGATCAGACTCATTGGAAAATCGGGTTCCGAAACAGGAATATCTTTAGTGATTGGCTCCAGGGTACGCAGATAAGCTATCACCGAATAAATATCTTCATCATCCAGCTTTCCATAACTGTGATAAGGCATCACCGGGAACAATGGTTTCCCTGATTTGTTGACTCCGGATGTGATGGCGCGGTAGATTTCGGCATCCGACCAGTCCTTTAAATGGTAGGGTGTGATGTTTGGTGCATAAAAATATCCAGGAAAGCCCATTTCGGGAGTAAATTCATCACCACCAGCGCCCAATGTTCCCGGAGCTATGGGACCTGAAAACAGCGACCAGTCGCGAACCGAGTGGCAGTCCATACAAACCATCACGTGGTTGGCCAGGTATTCGCCATGAATAACACGATCCGGGGTGACTTCCACCTTAACATCTTTGAGAGGAATGGAGGGTAGAAAAAAATTAACATAACCCAAACCTCCAATAACAATAACTATCAGAGTACCAATTGAAATGAGTAAAACTTTTACCAATTTGTTCATAGTTGTAAATTTTAAGTCGATATTATTTTCCCTGTTTGTAAACAAAACAGCAATGGAAATGGCTTATTCATTTCGTTGTTTAACAAAAGATTAACAGAAATTACTCAACAACCTTACAATTGAAAAAACACTGGGCCGAAAAATTCTACTTTTGCAACCAATTCAAACTATAAAAAATCGAAAAATGGGACGTGCATTTGAATATCGCAAGGCCAAGAAACTCAAACGTTGGGGAAATATGGCCAAAACATTTACCAAAATAGGTAAAGAAATTTCTATAGCTGTAAAAGCCAGCGGGGCTGACCCTTCGAGCAATCCGCGCCTCAGGTTGCTCATCCAGAATGCCAAGGCAGCCAACATGCCCAAAGACAATGTTGACCGGGCCATTAAAAAAGCTATTTCAAAAGATACCGAAGATTATCGCGAAGTAGTTTACGAGGGCTACGGCCCCCATGGAATTGCTGTGCTGGTCGAAACATTTACCGACAATCCTGTGCGAACCGTGGCCAACGTGCGCAACTATCTTACCCGGAATGGCGGCTCGCTTGGGACAACCGGCAGCGTAAGTTTCATGTTCGAGCACAAATGTGTGTTCAAACTGAAAACCAAAGAGGGCATCGACCTCGAAGAACTGGAACTCGAACTGATCGACCTGGGCGTTTCGGAAGTGTTTGCTGAGGAAGAATATATTATGATTTATGCTGAATTTGAAGCTTTTGGCGCTTTGCAGAAATATTTTGAAGAAAACGGCTTTGAAATAATCACCGCCGAATTTGAAAGGATTCCTACCCAAACCAAATCCCTCACCCCCGGGCAAGTTGCCGATTTTGAAAAAATGATGGCCAAATTCGAGGAAGATGAGGACGTGAGCAATGTTTTTCATACCATGAAAGAGGAGTAGGTTCACCAAGTGTTTGCTTCTTTAAAATGAATTCAGCTAATGCGAATGGCAGTATTCAACCTTAAATTCATAAAAAGGCACTAAATCTCGTTATAGTTTTCTTATTATACCTTACGGTTGGGCGTGAAAAAAGAATCAGAAAAACCAGATGATCAAGACTCTGAGCAAATGAGTCCAGGGGCGATATTCTTGAAAAAATTAAGGGAGATGCCATACGACACCAGCATGGTTGGGAAATCTTCAGTTAAATTTTTCAGTCATCCTTCAAAAGGAATGAAGGATTTTTTCGATCGGAAAAAGGTTGAAAAGGACAAGGATATTGACAATGAAAATCCATAAAATAGGGCTCTGATGCAGCCGTTAAGTATCCTCAATTATTAAAATGACGGGAATTGAAATTAGTGATACTCGTTTCTGATATTGATGAATATTTGACCCATACGCTGTATGTTTTATTAAAACACTCTTGTTTCCAAATCAAAACGCAAGTGTTCTTTTGTAGCAATACAAGTAAAAGCCATTTTAAAAAAATGTAAATCGAAATTCTACCCCGATTTCCAACAGTTTTGATGTGTTTAAGATTTGTTGAAACAAAAGCTGGAAAAAAATTCATGGGAAGAATTAAATACGCTCACAGGTAAATTTTTCTCTGTTTTATCATGTTCATTTTTTTACCTTTACGGTGATTTTTACAAACAAATATTAAACGAAACATGAAAAACATTACCAGGCTTATTTTACTCTTTTTGCTTTTCAGGCTGCCACTGGCCGCGCAAACCCCCTGCTGGACAGAAGAATTTAACTCGTCGCAGGGTTGGACTTTAGAAGAAAACTGGGCCATTGGCGGCGGATTACTACAATTTTACTGGACTCCTACCATACTCAATTTCGATTTGTCGGCTACTTCTCCCCTGCTTTCATTTCCCGTAACTGTTCAGGAATTAATTGTAAATCAATACCTCGACGTTTTTGGATGGAGCACTCCGCCGGAGGTTGCCGAAATTTCAGTAATCGTTCAGGGTGAGCCATTTGTTTTGTGGAGCTACGAACTTAGCAACGACAATTGGGGACAAATCACTGGCAGCGATCTTGTACTTGATATCAGCAATTTCGCAGGACAAACTGCTCAGATTCAGTTTCGAACCTATGGTCCAACCACTTTCCAGTGGAACTGGTGGAATATTTTCAACGTGAGCATTACCGCAATGTACGAAAACGACCTGACCATTACCGGAATTACAGGTCCGGCGGCAGTAAATCCTGAACAATCAGCAACCTGGAACATTGCGGTTAAAAATCTGGGCTCTTCCGCCCAATCAGATTATACACTAAACCTTTTCAGTTTGAAAAACTATGAATTGATCGCTTCATTAATTGTTTCCGAAATCATCAACCCTCAGGAAACAAAAATCCTGAACATCGAATGGACGCCCGGAACTGCCTATAACACGGTTTTACGAGGTGAGCTGATTTTGGAAAATGACGAATTTCCGGATAATAATATTTCAAAAGGTCAATTTGTAAGAATAAAACCCAATATTGAGTTTTCTGTATTGCTCTGGGATTACGACAACAGCATCGAAACCATTACTGACCCAGAGATCGGGGACGAAATACAGCCCTCGACTGGTTTGGAAAGGGTGCTCCAGGCTGCCGGAATTGATTACACTTTTGTAAATTATCTGCCCAACAACCTGAATAATTATGATATGATTTTCAGCACAATGGGCTGTTTTTGCGTTGACTGAGGCCTTACTCCTCCTGGTCTTGTAACTGTAGCGGACCAGGCAAAGCTTCTGAATTACCTCGAAAATGGTGGTAATTTGTATTTTGAAAGTACAAATGTTGCCGAAGATTATCAGGGAACAGCTTTCTATAATTATATGGGAATCAGCTATTTGGGCGAAGGCACCGAAAATGAAGTTGCAAAGGTTTCAGGGGTTAACCAAACCATTACTTCTGATTTAAAAATGGATTACCAGGGTGGAACCAGCCCGCATTACGGCGTTGACCGGCTTGGGGCTGTCTCCGCTGAACAACTGTTTACCTGCGAACACGATTTCGGCCGGTTCTTTTTGTTGGACAATGGAAACAACAAAATTGTGACCTCATCACTCGTAATCGGTGCTTTGGCCAACAACGATTCACTCAATCAAAAGCCTTTTATCATCAGCGAAATCGTAAACAAATTTCTTAATTACGATCCATCGGTTTCGGTGAAAGAATTGGTTGTTCCCATCTTTGGGTTTAGCAATTTCCCCGATCCATTCAGTTTGCAAACCACCATCACATTTAAAGTTGCTGAAAAAGGCCGGGTTAGTGCAGATGTGTTTGACAATGCAGGTAAAATGGTGAAAAAGCTGTTAAGCCAGGAAATGAGCTCGGGTGAATATGCCGTAAACTGGGACGGTACAAATTTATCGGGAAAGGCCGTCGAAAGTGGAATTTACTATTGCCGGATTAGCATGAACAACCGGGAATTCACTGAGAAAATGATCATAAAAAGGTAATTATTTTTCTTCAATGCTGCGGCATGGCTGGGATTAAGGATTGTATTTTACAGGATTACCTTTTACAGGATTACAGGATTTTTTCTACGGGATTATATTTTAAAAGATTACAGGATTGCAGGATTGCAGGATTTTCATTTTCCATTCCTCCACCTTTCCTTCGTTCCATTTTTCCAACTTTCCATCTTTCCACTTTTCCAACTTTCCATTTTTCCATCTTTCCACTTTTCCAATTTTCCATTTTTCCATTTTTCCAACTAAATCAATACCATCATGAAAATAATCGATCTCACCGAAGAACACCTCAGCGACTACCTCGTATGCCTCGAAGACTGGTCGGACGAACTGAAAGAAGCCGGCGACTGGAAGGCAAAATGGTACAACCTGATGAAAGACAAAGGCCTTCGTGTTAAACTGGCTCAGGACGAAAACGATGTGGTTGGCGGAATGATCCAGTATTTTCCCATCGAACATTCGTGGGTGGCCGGCAACGATTTGTACTTTATTTCGTGCATCTGGGTTCACGGTTATAAAAAAGGCCGGGGGAATTTTATGAAAAAAGGAATGGGTACTGCCTTGCTGCAAGCTGCCGAAGAGGATGTGAAATCGCTTGGCAGCAAAGGCATTGTAGCCTGGGGTATCGCCCTACCTTTCTGGATGAGAGCGTCATGGTTTAAAAAGCATGGTTTCGAAAAGGTGGATCAAAACGGATTTTTGGGTGAAGTGCTGCTTTGGAAACCTTTTGCTGACGATGCCGAAAAGCCCGCCTGGATTCACGAAAAGAAGAAGCCAGTTAAAACAGAAGGAAAAGTCACGGTTTCTTGTTTTGTAAACGGCTGGTGCCCGGCCATGAGTCTTTCGTGCGAAAGGGCAAAACGGGCTGCCGCCGAATTGGGCGATAAAGTGGTCGTTGAACAATACGAAACCCTGAATCCCGAAACTTTCCGCCAGTGGGGCATTTCGGATGCTTTGTACATTGATGGAAAATCAGTACGGAACGGGCCTCCGCCTTCTTTTAAAAAGATAAAAAGGAAGATCGAAAGCAGAATTAAGAAATTATAAAAAAAATGAGCCGGATAGTTTTTAATATCTGGTTTTACCTAAAAAAAAAGGGAATCTCAGTGAGATTCCCTTCAAAATGTGCTTTTAATCTATTTATTCAATAACCAATTTCTCGGTAAGAATACCTGATCCGGTTTGAATTTCGATGAAATAAATTCCTGACTGGAATCTACTGGTATTGATGTTTACAAACTGGGCATCAACGGGTTGGTTGTACATTACCTGGCCAATGTTGTTTGTAATTTTCACATTGTTCATCTGGCTGTTGAGGCTGATGTTTACTTCATCCTTTGCGGGATTCGGATAAATACTCAGTTCTTCAAACACAACCTGGTCAATACCTGTGAGGGCTTCTTGTCCTTCCAAAACGTCGGGGTACAGGTAGAAATGAATGGTTTTTACGCCACCATTTGCAACCACAACGCCGGTCTGGGTTACTGGTTGGTAACCGTCGGCATCGCAAACCACAGTGTAAGTGCCACCCGGCAGGTACAAAGTATAATGTCCGCCAAACGGTGTGTTGTAAGTAACGGCGCCAAATTCAGAGTTCATTGCTGAAACCCAGCCTGTTGCAATTGTCTGATTGGTAATGGCATCACGGATGAAGCCCTGGATTTTACCAGTAAGTGAACCGATATTTACCTGAACCGGAATTGCAATGTCTGATTCACCTTCGGAATAAACAGCGCTTGTTGAGAACCAGTGGCTACCAGTAACGTTGTTGGTACTGGTGTAGGATAATCCTGTTACCATGCCTGCAATCATTTGTCCATCACGATATACATTATAACCCAACAAAGCGTCTGAATAGGTGGCAGGAGCCTGCCATGATAAAGTTACACTGGTTCCATTAACAGTAGCAGCAACATTCTGAGGTGGTTGCAAATTTGCCGGCTGACCAATAACAACGGTATAATCCTCTACTTCGCCGTAGGTTGCGCTTCCGCAAGGTGTTGGGGCTGAGCTGTAGGTCATTCTTATTCTCATCCTGAACTGTCCTGAATTTTGTCCGGCAGGTGCAGTAATGTTTCCTGTAAAAGTTTGTCCCTGGCCGCCAACATTTGTCAGCATGTAGGTTTCACCGGCATCACCAAGTGTCTTGTTGAGGTTCCAGTCAACCCAGCAATACACAATGTCGGATGCCCATGCATTTCCGTTAGTAATGGTGATAGGTTGAGCAACTCCTGGAACAAGCGTTGTGGTCATATTAGTATAATTGGCCACACCACCCTGCCAGCCGCTGGAATTGTTAATACTTCCAAAATTAACATTGGCAATGTATTCGTCTTCAACCGAAGTTGATGCCTCGCAGTAGTCGGCAAACACAATTTCGATTACGTCTTGTTGTGTGATGCCAAAATTGGCTGTGAAATTTATGGTCAGTGTAGCGGTGTATCCAAAAGGAGTATTGGCAGCGGCACTTACTGTGTAGTTTGCCGACGCGGTTGCTGATGGAGCAAGGTTTCCATAAGTTTGAGGCTGAGTTGTTGATACTGTGATGTATGGATCACTTTCGGTAAGAACACCTGTAACACTGTAAGCAGATGCTGATCCATTATTTCCGGCAGTAATAACCATGGTTACAGTTTCGCCCGGATCGAGGAATCCATTACCGTTACCACCCGGATCATTAATCGTATAATTTTCAAAAACCAGGGCGGGCGCATGTCCAGAAATCGAAATGTAACTTTCCCAAACAGCTGTTCCATTGGTTGCTGAAAGCATGAATGTTACGGTGTGGTTATCCGGAATGTTCTGTGCACAGGTCAGTGCAAAAGCGTTGTTAACTGTAACTGTTCCGTTGGGAGCAATGTTACCGAAACTGGCTGTTCCATCAGTAATTGTAACGTAAGGATCGTTTTCAGTCATCGTTACGTTAACGTTTGTAGCCTGTGCAACCCCTACGTTTTTCATGGTCATGTGCAACATGATGTTTTCGCCGTAATCCATCATTCCGTTATTATTTCCGGCAGCATCGTTTATCACATAAGAATCGCCAACTACATAAGGTCCTGATGGAGGAATAACATCAACAAGACTTTCGTACCTGAAATAATTTTGCTTTGTCACAGTTACCAAAACCTGGGCTGGTGGCTGTTGTGCAGGAATAGTGATGTTATTAACACCACCTGTGCTTTCGGCAACTCCAATAATCACTCCATTAACAGATAAAGCAATGAAAGCGCCAGCAGGAGCATTCACTGAAAATGAGGTTGAACCGCTGTAAAGAATAGGATTGTGCGTTACTGCCATATTTTGTGGCACCTCTGTGTAAACCTGCATAAAGGCGCCGCCATGATGATGGAAAAGATTGTAGGTAACTTCTTTGTTATCGGTGTTGTAGGGCCATGATGATTGTTGGAGGAAGTATTTTCCTGAAGCATTTCCAAAGGCAGGCAGGAAGCCTCTTTCTTCAACGGGCATTCCATAAGCCGGCATGAAATTAGGTTCCATATTATCCAGCATACCCCAAACGTAGGTATCATTAACAAAAGAATAAGATACTTCGGAAGCTGCAATCAGACCCAATGCACCAGCATTCAGACCATTATATGTGTAACGGTGGAATTTTTCGGCAAAACACTCTGAACCATAGTTGTATTTACCAGTTAAACAGTTAATCGAGAAAACAAAAACCAACTCGTTGTTCTGATTGTTGGTTAGGCTGCTGATGTGCGAGCTTTGAAATGCGGGTTCACCCCAGCCGGTTTCAGCGCCATGATCGCGGTGTTGGAGCGCAAAGGCACCATCGTTGATGGCATTCACTACCATTTGAGGTGTACCACCACTCCAGCCACCCAATGATGATGGAGCTGCAGGAATATATCCAAGTCCGTTCGGGCCAAAGTAATTAACCACAGTAGAAGTATTTGTAGCTGTGGACCATGTTGAACCTGGTGTACCTGAGTAAATGGCATTGATACGAACGGGTTCTTTACCCTGTTCTTCGCGCCAGAAACCACCAACAGTTTCTGAACATATCTGGAACCAACGTTCAGTCTGCCATCCCAATGCAGTAATAGGTTTGTGATAGAAGTTAAAATCGGTTGGAGGATTATCTTCATAATTCAGCATTTTGGATACCATAGTTTGCAGATGTGTAGCATTCTGGG
Organism: uncultured Bacteroidota bacterium; assembly: GCA_937950125.1. Classification (GTDB taxonomy): domain Bacteria; phylum Bacteroidota; class Bacteroidia; order Bacteroidales; family 4484-276; genus CALFEP01. The sequence goes on along the minus strand of CALFEP010000057.1, from coordinate 1,377 downwards.
CTGTCATCCTTGCAAAAATGATATCCGGCATATCGTTGGCATCAACATCAGCAAAAATATTATCGGAAACACAATAGTTGTCCCAAATGGGTGAGGTGATGGTTGTATTGGCATCGGTTCCATAGTCAGCCATAAGTAACACGGCTACCGGAGGAATGTCCCAGTTATTGTAAGCGTTGTTGAAGTAGGTTTCGAGAATGGCAGGAGTATTTCCACCAATCTGAGCAAGGGTGACAATCTCGGAATAAATACCTTGTTTGTTGCGCCAATCTTTAATTTGCTGTGCATAAGGCGTCCACACAGTGCTGTTGGGAACCACAATCAGGTATTCGTAACCAGTAAGGTCGCTGTTATGCAGTTGCTGAATGCGGGCATTGTAATCAATTTCGGGTAGTGATGCTGAATTGATTAATGCATCTTCCAAAATAGGGTCGAACCAGCGGCTGCGGAGACGGTCTTCACCAAAATGTCCGTTACCACCTTCGAAAACAACATCAACATCAATGTCACGATAAACGAGTAATTCTTTTGTAACAGGATTGTACTGGAAAGGTGTGATACCAATCATAACAGCATCAACTCCACGTAGTTTGGTTGGCTCTGAAAGCAGGAATGGTTGTGCAGGATAAAATGCGTTTTCAGCATAAATCTGTCCGTTCTTTTTGTACTTCAACGGTCCCTTCTCGGTGTCAAGCGGTATGCGGGGAGCCGGTGCAATTTCGACATTCTGCATACTTTCGACACGGTAATTTTTAATTCTCAAAACAGCATTGGATCCCTGCGGAATCGCTATGTAACGGCTGAAGCCGGGAAGGTTCGGAGCACCTTCGTTGTTCGGCAGAAATACATTGGCAATTTCAATGTCTTTCATGGGTACGCCGTCAATTTCATTGTCCACGAGGGTAAATTCATTAATCGAAAAATTGATATTGACACCGTTTGAGGCTTCACTTTTCAGTGTAATACCGGTTTGTCCCCAGGCATCGTTGTACTGATAGGTTTGCGACTGTAGTGCTGTCACTGTTAAAACAAGAAATGCGAGTAAAACAAGCTTTCCTGGATTCGCTAATTTAGTAATTAAACGCATGTGATTTGGATTTAGTTAATAATTAAAAAAATGAATTTCAATGTTTTAGAATCTATCTGTCTCGGTTTTAAAAAACAAGGCGTAAAAATAGAAAATTATTGATTAAAAACCTTTATCTGCTTATTTATAAACATTTGAAATTAATAGGTACATCCTGCAATTAATCAGGTTTTCAGCCTGACCAGGGTGTTTTCTTTTATGAAAGAAATTTAATTTTTATTTGATTTTTCAACTTGCGGCATGATGATGCTTATTCATTTTATCAATTTCATTTCACAAACCAGATTAAA
>CALFEP010000056.1 GCA_937950125.1 uncultured Bacteroidota bacterium | reverse complement strand
AAGATCGGTTAAAAGGACGCAAGCCCCGAACCATAAAGCTTGTCATTGAGGAATTTTTCCAATGAGGGGATGGCGGCCTTGCGGTTGCAAAGCGCAAAGAGCAATGCGCAGAGCGAAAAAGGACGCAAGCCCATATCCAAAAAGTTGATCAATCAACACGCTGATGTGGATAAATTTCGACCGGCCGGAAATTATCACAAATGAAACCAAATCCCCTTCCAACGAAACTTTTATTAATTTTACGGCCATTCAAATGTTGCGACTATGTGTAAAAATTATCTTTTCAAAAAAATAGTATTCTTACTTGCAATTGTGATTGTTGCATTTTCATGTGGTGTGAATAAAACCATGAAAAAGGGAGCACAGTTTGAATCGGCGGGGATGTTCAAAGATGCGAGCGATCTTTATTACAAAGCATGGCTTAAAAAACCCGACAAACCTGAAGTGAAAATTGCTTTGAAGCGAGCCTCCCAGGTGTATTTTGATGAACTTAACGAAAGCATCATCAGGGAATTCAAAAATGGGGATTACAAAGCAACTGTTGACAATTACCTGGTGGCGCTTGGGTTTGCGCTGAAAACTGAAAAGACTGGCATAAACCTGAAGATGGATCCTTTAGCCGAACAATATTACCAGGATGCCAAATCCAACTATCTCGAAAAACAATATTTGCAAGGGCAAAAAAACCTCATGGAAAAGAATTACCGTGAGGCGGAAAGAATTTTTGAGGAAGTTTTCAAACTTGACCCTGATTACAAAGATACCCGTGCGCTGCTGAACGAAGCCGTGAATGAGCCACTTTACCAGGACGGGCTAAGGCTGTATGGCGAGAACAAATTTATGGATGCCTATGGCAAGTGGGCAAAGGTTGCCAAAGCGGATAAGGAGTACAAGGATGTGAACAACCTGATGCAGCAGGCGCTGAATGAACGCTACAAGGAAGGAACATTGTTGCTGATGGATGAAAATTTTAAGGATGCTGCTAATGCTCTTGGCGACGTTTATAGGGTTGATCCCAATTTTAAAGAAGTGAAAACCCAGTACATTGAAGCAAGGAACGAACCCATTTACAGGCAGGCAACGCAAAGCCTTAAAGACGGCAAATGCCGTACAGCCTATTATTCATTCAACGATATTGTAAATGATGCCGGTACATACAAAGATGCAGCGCAAAAGAAAGATCAGTCGCTGGAATGTGCTCAATTTCCGATTGCCATTCAAAGCCCGCGCTCGCCAGGAAGTATGAGTGATGTCAAGGATTTTCAGAGTTTGTTAACCCGACAGATTTTAAACCAGAAAAACATTTTTATTCAGGTTTACGATCTTTCGGCCATCAATCCTCGTCTCGACCGCAACATCGGAGGCTGGACAGGGAGTGTGAATGTGTCGGAGTTGCGCGAACTTCAGGGAAGGAACAATATCAAAGCGGTGCTGCTGCTGGATGTTTCGGATTACAACAAAGAAACGGGTAAGCCAAAATCGGAGAAAAAGACCGGCTTTGTGAGAGAAAGCATTAAAATGCCAGACGGAACTACCAAAAACAACGACAGGCAGGTGACTTATATGGTAACCTCGCAGGAAAATAAAATGCGAATGACGTTGAATTACAAACTCGTCTCAACATCAACAGGCCAGGTTTTCCTGAGCGATCAGGTTTCGTTCAGCAAAACTGACAATATCGAGTTTGCTACCTTTGATGGTGACAGAAAAAGCCTTTATCCTGCATCGAAACCTGCCGGAAGTTTTGTCGTCAACGAAGGAGGCTACCATTCGCTGCAGTCGCTGCTCAAAGCATCGCAAAGAATTAAGCCTGTTGAGGAACTCACCAACGAGGTTTACCAGTTTGTGACATCAAAAATTGCTGTGTCCATTAATAATTTCAATCCTGAAAAATGAAAAAGTTTCTGATTTTGTATTCGATAGCCACCATTTTTGTAGCCTGTTCAACCACAAAACAGCCTTCATACGAAGAAATGATGGCCAACGCTCCGGCCTGGGTGAAAAGCACACCCTCCGACCCTGCCTGGTATCATGGAATCGGGTCAGCGACAAAAACACAAAACAGCACCGATTATCGTGAACGTGCGCGGCAGAATGCCCTTTCGGAAATTGCCGGAAATATCTCAGTCGAGATATCATCATCCTCGGTTTTTAATCAATACGAGTTCGACAACAATTACAGCGAATATTTCAGGGATAATATAAAACTTTCGACCCAAAAATACATCGAAGGCTACGAGTTGGTCGATTCCTGGGAAACTGCCGACCAGTACAGGGTTTATTACCGGCTGTCGAAAGCCGGATATGAGCGTTTAAGGCAGGAAAGGGTTGCCAAAGCACTTTCTGTATCCAAAGGTGATCTGAATCAGGCTGAAGCTTTTCGCCAGAAAGGAAACACGCCGGAGGCCGCACGTTTTTATGTGAAAGCCATCGAAGGTGTAAAGGATTTTTTGGGTGAAGACCTGAAAACCGAAGTTGACGGACAAAACAGGTCTTACAATAGCTTCCTTTTTTCTGAATTTATCGGGTTGCTGCAAAGTATAAAAATAAATTATCCGGTTTCAGGTATCGAGGTTTTGAGGGGACAGATCCCATCACCCGAAAATATCGAAATCGCTGTTGAAGACGAAAATGGAAAACGACTGAATGGTATTTCGGTAAACACATCGTTTACGTGGTTCCCGGGAAAAATTACTGAGTCGGTCACCGATGCAACCGGAAAATTCAGGCTGAAACTCATTCAGGTGAATTCAAAAAAGAAAGACGAAATGATAGTTTCAGTAGTGAACCTCGAAAAACTGATAAAGGAAAATACTTCGGACGCCATGCTGCGAAAGATGCTCACGGGAATAAAAGTACCCGAATTTGTTTTACCCGTAAAAATAAGCTCGCAGAAATTCTACCTGAGCTCCTCATCCACCAACCTGGGCAATAGTTACGATTTTTCGGGAATCGATCAGGAGTTGATATCATTATTAAAAAAGGATGGCTTTGAGGTTGTTACATCGGATGATTTATCCGATTTTCAAATTTTAGCAACAGCCACAACCCGGCAGGGAACCGAAAAAAACGGGAGGTTTTCGGCGCTGCTCAATGCTACTTTTACCCTAAAAACTCAAACCGGCACAGTAATCTTAACAAAAAACTTCACCGATATTTCAGGTGTGGGAAACAATTACAGCGCTGCCGGAGAAGATGCCTTCAAAGCCCTGACAGGGCAGATAAGAGTAATGGTTTACCCCGAAATCATATCTAAAATTCAATAAAAATAATGGCTCAGAAACCAGTTATCAATCTCGAAAACATAACAGTTTTCAGGCATAAGATTCTTGTATTGTCTAAAATTTCAATCCAAATCGAAGAAGGGGAATTCGTGTATTTGATTGGTAAAACAGGCAGTGGGAAAACCAGCCTGCTCAAAACCATGTATTCGGAGCTTAAAGTGGAAGAGGGAAAGGCTTCAATCCTCGATTTTGACCTTAACAATATTAAAAACAGCGAAATACCTTTTCTGAGAAGAAAACTGGGAATCGTTTTTCAGGATTTTCAGTTGCTTACCGACCGCACGGTCAATGCCAACCTCGAATTTGTGATGAAATCGACAGGCTGGACAAACACAGAAAGAATTAAAGAACGAGCCCATGAAGTACTTGCGATGGTGGGTTTGCCTACCAAAGGTTTTAAATTCCCTCATGAGCTTTCGGGTGGTGAACAACAACGGGTTTGCATTGCCCGTGCACTCATCAATTCTCCCGGAATCATCCTTGCCGACGAGCCTACAGGAAACCTCGATCCAGGAACCTCCGCCGAAATTGTCCAGCTTTTGCAGCAAATCAGCCTTGGAGGAACAACCGTTATTATAGCCACCCATAATTACCAGATGATTGCCCAGTTTCCGGGAAGGGTGATAACCCTTGATAGAGGTAAGATTATCCCCACCGTGGAGCAGGTGTTTTCGCTAATGATTTAGTTGATATTCCTTCTCAAAAAAAACCGGCAGAACTAAGCCTGCCGGTTTTAATAAAATTTTAAAAACAATGTTATTCAATTACGATTTTTTTGCTCAAAATTTCTTTTCCAGAAGAAATTTTTACCAGATAAACGCCTTTTGGAAGATATTCAAAATGGAATTGCTTTTTGAAGCAGCCAATGGGGTTTTCGATTTGCCGGGAAAAGATTTCGGTGCCTTTGCTGTTGAATATCATGATCTGAAACGCTGAATTTATCCCGCTTACACTTACGTTGAATTCACCTTTTGACGGGTTTGGGCTTATGGATAGATCCGTTTTTTCAGGCATTTGTCCGATACGTGTCGTTATCCCTGCTGAAATTTTTGAACGTGAAAATTCTGGATTGTCACCTGGTTCATGTACCGTAATGTAATCATCAACAAAAAGTGTGTCCCTGAATGGGTAATTCACAACAATCAACCTCACCGAAAAGGTACCTGTATCGGGATATTGAACAACCGGATTGATGTTGTTTGACTGCCCGGGGACGCCACCTTCAAAATTCCAGATACGATATTCGACATCACCGGACGAATTGTCGTAGAAATGAACCGATTCGCCTTTGTAAATCTCCGTAACATCAGAGGTGAATCCAGCCATTGGTTTAACCTGACTATTTTCGAAGTGGAGTGACGATTCCCAAAAAAATCCCTCCTGTATTGATCCCAGCCAGAGCCATTGTGTACCTGCCCAATATTGAGCCCAAAACCAAATGTTGTAACCATCGCCACCACTGTCGAAAGCATTCAATCTGAAACAACCATGGACTGGCAATTCAATTGTGTCGAGGTAGGAATAATTGGGAATTGAAAAGGGTCCACCTGAACTTATAATATTTCCCGAAGGATCTGTTATATTCCAGGTTGTTTCATCAGGATTTTCATCGGTGTGCAGCCCGACCCTTACCATCATTTCAGTGGTTTGTGCAGGATTTGTCAGAAGGATAATTGTATCATTTTGACAGAATTGTGAGGCTTCTTCGTTTGGTTCGGAAATGTAGATTTTGATATCGTTGGTTTCTTCGGCAGCAAAGCTGACTGGTGGCAAAAACAATGTGTCTTTTTCGTGATAATAAAGGTTGGTGTACCACCGACTCTGATAAACAAGCATATTGTTGGCTTCAACATTTACCAGAATCGAGTGTAATGGTTCGGTGCTGTTGTTGCGGACGACAACAATGGGATTAATCAAACCATCGCAAATTCTACCTGGAATATTCATAACCTTCATTAATTCGACGTCCTGAGGTGTCTCCGAAAGCTGAACAGGCTGGCTTATCGCCTGAACTACCTGTCTGTTGTTGTTTTTCTGCAACCAGGCAGTCAGGTGGTAACTGTTGTAAAGCTGCGCTGAATCGATGGTTACCGGGATAATGAATTCGAGTTGATTGCCTGCCTCAAAATTAACCGGTGTTCCGTTGTAATCAGGAAACATACCGATTTGCGGAGCATTGTAATATTCAAACTGCGAATATTGGTACCAGATGTTTTTAGCCCTGTCAACGGTTAGCGCTAATTGCAGTGTAAAAGGTTCATTGGCCAACAAGGTGTCAAGTTTTTGCAGGGTGACGATTGCATGAAAATTCAACGGATCGGTTTTTTTCAGGTTCATCCGTATTTTGTATGAAGTAATCTGATTGATCATTGGCTCGAAATACAAGGCATAATCTATGTACTTTGAACTATTACCGCCGCCCACCTCTACGGCAGTTCCATTGAAAATTGCAGCAGGGTCTCCCTGCGGGGAATAATAATTAAACCTGGCAATGGCATTAGCATTTTCAAAGGGACCATCGGTGTTCATACAATAATCGTGTCTTACAATGATGATTGGGTCTCCGTTACTCACTATCTCGTTGAGGGCAAGTTCAACACCCTGCATAAAGAAACATTCGAGTCCCGAAAATACCTCCATAAATACGGTTTCGCGGGGAATCTGGGTTACAGTGGCTTCCTGTGCGTGGGTGAAATCAAAAATGAAAAGGCTAACAATCAGCGTTGAGATAATTTTTTTCATAAAAAAGGTTTTTCAATTCCTGACAAAGTAGGCAATAATTGAGGGGAAAAAAAGTGAATCAGGCAGTTTTTTTTAACTCACGCCCTAAGATATAATCTGGCTTATTCACAAACTTAATAGAACACGGATAACACAGATAAAACAGATTTTCACGGATTTTTTTATTATCTGTGTGAATCCGTAAAATCAGTGTCATCCGTGTGCCATTTGAGGTATGTTTGAATTATTCAAGTTCAGGCGGTAAGATTGAAATATTGGATTTCATTTTTTTTATCTTTTTTTTAACATAAAAAAATCCGGCAAACCTAAGCCTGTCGGATTCGTTCGGTTTGCAAAATATCTGGTTATTCCAACACGATTTTCTTTGTCAGATATTCGCTTCCGGAGGTAATTTTTACAACATAAACGCCTTTTGGCAAATATTTTAAATCGAAGTGCCGGGTAAAATCTTCTCCCGGATTTTCAATCCGTTGCATGAAGATTTCTGAGCCTTCGCTGTTAATAATCTGAATGTTGAAAGCAGATTTTATCCCATTCAAATGAATGGTGAATGCACCGTTTGTCGGATTTGGGCTGATCCTGAATTCTGTTTTTGTAAAGTTTTCACTGATTCCGACGTTAGGATCAAGCAAAACCTCCACCACATCCGATTTTCCAAAAGAACATGGGTCTAACGGCTGTGCAGTTAAGGTGAGTTGTGTGCCACCTGCAGCAATGTCGCCTGGGCCGGGGGTGTAAACAGTTTCCAATGCCGATGGGTCTGCAAAATTCCCATCTCCGGTGCTGCTCCAGTTGAGCCCTGCGTAATTCGACGCCTGACCGTTGGTGTAATACACCGAATTTGTATTGATAATGGTGTCGTTACCGGCATCTACAACAGGTGTCCAGGTGATGTGCAGTAAAATGTCGTCGGAAACCACACTGTTTGGAATGTAACCAGTGGCGGTCAGCGTGAGGGTTACCTGTCCATTAAGCACATCCTGGTTGCCACGGAGGTAGGGTGTGAAGGTTTCTTTGGGATAAATGAAATATCCGTCGCCGGAGGTTGTCCAAAGCAATGATTTGTAATATTGGGCTGAGGCATTGGTATAGTAAAAAGTATCCTGACAAAAACTGCCATCTTCACCTGCATAAACAGTAGGTGGCACCAACGGTGAGAAATCGAAGGCCACAATCCTGGTTTTCCAGTTGAAATCCATGTATTCAGTGGTAAACCAGAACATTGAGTCGTTTACCGGGTCAACGCTCAGGTTGGCATAGTCGCCCCAGCGGCTGAACACAGTTTGTGAGCCAAAACCAGTAACAGCTTCCACTTCCTCGTACGTCATTTCGCCCAAAGGTGCATTAGCTGGTCTTCCTGTGTAACGGATGGACGCGTAATGGTTGGTGCCGGCCACCGAATAACCCAGGGCAATTGTCCCCTGTGCGTTGATGGCTGCACTGCCCATCCAGCGGTGAAGCCCGTCGTTGGGTGCATAAACACCCTGCTGGTAAATGTACCAGTCGGTGGCGCCTTCTTTGCGGAATTCGTACCATTTGATGCCTGCACGCCCGTCAACATTCACGGTGTGGTTGGCAATCATTGTCTGGTGTGTGCCAAAATTGCGGTAAGCCAGCCTGTACATCAGCATTTGAGAAAGATCGTCGAGTGTTGAACCACCGGGTTGTGGTATTCCGTCAATTTCACTGTTGAAATAGCCGGGATCTAACGAAACATCAAGCTGGTAAGTCGAGTTATTTGGATTTTGCCAGTCAACATGAAAGGCATAAATTTCAAACTGTTTGCTTGCAAAAGCATTCATGGTAGCTATGTAGGCGGGAGTTCCTGCGGGTGGGAGCGGACCGTCAAAGTCGGAAGGCTGCAGGCTGAACTTATCTTCAAAATAGCCAAAGAAAACCATTTGTGCATCCGGCTCGCCGGCAAGCATTTTATCGCGTTCAAAAGCCGCCACTCCTGAGCCATAAAATCCCTGGTCGAAAAAGTTGAAGGTGGCATAATAGCCATCGCCCCACACACCAACTTTAGGGTAGTCGTTAAAATAATCGAATTCAAAGGCATAGCGGTAATATTCGCCTAACGGGTCGCCCGTTGCTGAAACAGCCACCAGTTCATACGATTTTCCGTTGGGGCGCTCGATGGCAAACTGTGTAGCTACCCAGCGGTCGGCGGCTTCGTCGTAAAGAAGGATAGGGTCGCCATCATTTGAACCTGTCCAGGGACCGATAAAACCTTCCCAAAGGGTGCTGTTGTCCACAGGGCCGTAAAGCTTGTTACCCTCCTTGTCCCAAATGGCAAACGAAAGGTTGATCATCTGGAAATAGTGGTTTGGGCCAACATCACCATCGGTGTCGGGTGGGTAAACGCCGTTCACGTTGCCAACGCCTTTGATGCTAACGATTGGACCTCTTGATTGGTCAGTTCCGTTTTTTTTCTGTAAAAACTGGTAGGTGCCAACTTCGGTATCTTTTGCTTTACCGCGCATTTCAACAGATTCGTTGCGTATAACGCCATCTTTCCACGCACGTTTACGCTCTCCGGGCATGATGACCTTCATTTCCCGCAAAGGGGGAGTCTTGTCAAAGTATTTTGCCTTTTTTATAAAAGTAGGCGATTTTACTTCCTGGGCATTGACAGCCACCGCAATAGTTAAAGTAATGAGTAGTAAAACAAGTGTTTTTTTCATCGTAAAAATTTCAAATTATTAATAAAACCGCTTTGTCATGTTGTCTGACGGGGGTATTTAAGTTTCAATGGCAAAACTAAATTTCTTTTTTAATGAATTTCTGAAAAAATACAGTCCTGAATAATAAGGAACCAATATTGCGATTGCTGCAAGCCCTGCAAGCCCTTCATTCATGGTAAAGCCGGCAACGATCAGCAAGGTGGTAATTAGCAATATGAAAGGGAAAAGGTATCCTAAAATTACTGCCAGTATTCCCATTTTTTGTTTCATGGTCACTTTAACAAAATCACCCGATTTATGTTCAACGCTACCATTTTTGGGGATGTCGATTACTTTTTCCTTCATGTCGGACATGGTGCAGAATCCTTTGGCATGGCAAGCCGCACACGCCGATTCGGAGATGATGGTCACCCGGTATCCGTTTTCGTCAACCGAGGTAATTATTCCTTTGTGTGAAATTTCTTCTTTTTGCATTGATGGTTTTTTCTTGGTCATTTGGCTGAGCCGGAATTTGGCTTCGCCGTCATTGATGGTCATTTGGCTTTGCCGTCATTGATGGTCATTTGGCTTCGCCGGAATTTGGCTTCGCCGGAATTTGGCTTCGCCGTGATTTGGC
>CALFEP010000055.1 GCA_937950125.1 uncultured Bacteroidota bacterium | reverse complement strand
ATCGTTGGTGAGCTTTTCCGGTCGTTTTGTAAAAACACCGTGTTGCGAATGATCGTAATTTGTGTTTAACACCCTCAATCCACCGATGAGTGCTGTCATTTCGGGCGCTGTTAGTGTTAGCAGCTGTGCCTTGTCGATCAGCATTTCTTCGGATTTTGTGGTGTAATGATGGTTTTTGTAGTTGCGAAAACCATCAGCGGCAGGCTCCAGCACTTCAAACGACACAACATCTGTCTGTTCCTGTGTAGCATCGGTGCGACCGGGCGTAAATGGAACTTTCACATCATAACCCGCATCTTTGGCTGCTTTTTCGATGGCTGCACAGCCGCCCAGCACGATAAGATCGGCTAAGGAAACCTGCTTGCCGTCATCACGGCCATTGTTAAACGCTTTCTGAATGTTTTCAAAGGTGGTAAGCACTGTTGCAAGTTGGGCGGGATTGTTTACTTCCCAGTTTTTTTGCGGTTCAAGGCGGATACGTGCACCGTTGGCGCCACCGCGTTTGTCGGAACCCCTGAAGGTGGAAGCCGATGCCCACGCCGTCGAAACCAGTTGCGAAACCGTTAATCCCGACGAAAGGATTTTCGATTTTAATGAAGCGATGTCCTGCGCATCAATCAATTTGTGTGTCACTGGTGGAACCGGGTCCTGCCAGATCAGTTCTTCAGCCGGAACTTCCGGTCCCAGATAGCGCGAACGAGGTCCCATGTCGCGGTGTGTGAGTTTGAACCAGGCACGGGCGAAAGCGTCGGCAAACTCATGGGGGTTATCCAGGAACCGTCGGGAGATTTTCTCGTATTCAGGGTCAAATCTCAATGCCAGGTCGGTGGTAAGCATCATGGGTGCATGGCGTTTTTTCGGGTCGTGTGCATCGGGCACGGTGTCGGCGCCCATGCCATGTTTTGGCTTCCACTGGTAAGCGCCAGCCGGGCTTTTTGTCAATTCCCAGTCGTAACCAAAAAGGTTCCAAAAGAAGTTGTTGCTCCATTTGGTGGGCGTTGTTGTCCACGCGCCTTCCAGTCCGCTGGTGATGGTGTCGCCGGCATTTCCCCTGCCGAAAGTGTTTTTCCAGCCAAGTCCCTGTTCTTCCACATCCGCTGCGGCTGGCTCGGGGCCAACATATTTTCCCGGGTCGGCAGCGCCGTGGGTTTTCCCAAATGTGTGGCCACCGGCAATTAAAGCAACGGTTTCCTCGTCATTCATGGCCATGCGTGAAAAAGTTTCGCGTATATCTCTGGCAGCTGCCAAAGGATCGGGTTTCCCGTCGGGACCTTCAGGATTTACATAAATTAGCCCCATTTGAACGGCAGCCAGCGGATTTTCCAGATTGCGGTCGCCCGAATAGCGTTTGTCGCCCAGCCATTCGGCTTCCGAACCCCAATAAATATCCTCCTCCGGCTCCCACACATCCTCGCGCCCCCCTCCAAAACCAAACGTTTTGAAGCCCATCGACTCAAGGGCACAATTTCCGGCAAGAATCATCAGGTCGGCCCACGAAAGTTTTTTGCCATATTTTTGTTTTACAGGCCAAAGCAGCAAACGTGCCTTGTCTAAGTTGGCGTTATCGGGCCAGCTGTTGAGCGGGGCAAAACGTTGTGTGCCAGAACCAGCACCACCACGTCCGTCGTGAATCCTGTACGTGCCGGCACTGTGCCACGCCATGCGGATAAACAAGGGCCCGTAATGCCCGTAATCGGCTGGCCACCAGTCCTGCGATGTTGTCATTACTTTGTAAATGTCTTGTTTCACAGCTTTCAGATCCAGGCTTTCAAATTCCCTGGCGTAGTCGAAATTTTCACCCATCGGGTCCGACAAGGTGGAGTGCTGACGAAGTATGTTTAACTTCAACATGTTGGGCCACCAGTCGCGGTTGGATCTGCCGGCGCCCGCTGTTTTTTTGGCGGTTGCCCCCGTAACCGGGCACTTGCTTTCTTTGTTTATTTCAGCATTTGCTGACATTTCAGGTTTGTTGTTTTCGTTCATGGTAAATTGTATTTTAAGTTTAAAATATTTTTCAAAATACGGGATATTCTTAATTTCAATTATTTAAAATTTATTATTTGATGTTAATATTTCCTAAATGAGAATAATTATTTTCTTTCTGATTTTTAAAAATACGATTAATCGGCAAATTTTCTGATGGTATTTATTAGGATATTATTTTTGATTTTTGGTTTTGAGTTTTATGAAATTGTGAAAAGCTGTTCTGTTGCGAAACGTAGGAAAGTAAATATTACGGCAAATTTCCAGGTAACCGGTAAGTAAATAGCTGTTAATGTTTGGTTTAGATATTGTTTAGGTCGTAACAAATTAGCTTAAGTCGGGAAAAGGTGTACATGGATTTTTTTTACCTTAAGAACTAAAAAGATGAAGAAGGAAGATTTTGGATACAACGATCATTTTGAAAACTACAGGATTGAGCAAAACCTAATGAGTTTTGAGATTGGCCGGGTGGTTGCAGAACACAAGGAGCGTTACATCGTAAAAACTGAAACGGGTGACCTGGAGGCTGAAATTACTGGAAATTTGAGGTATTCGGCACAAAGCCGTGAGGATTTTCCAGCTGTGGGCGATTGGGTGGCACTCACTGTTTTTGAACCTGATTTTTCGGTCATACATAAAGTATTTCCCCGGTTTTCAACCATTTCGAGGCAGGCGGTCGGCCATTTTGGCGAAGTTCAGATAATTGCTGCCAACATCGATTATGCGCTTCTGGTTCAGGCTGTTG
>CALFEP010000054.1 GCA_937950125.1 uncultured Bacteroidota bacterium | reverse complement strand
AAGAGGTGAAACCTTTCTCAAGCCACAGGCACCGCCTCTCCAAACCAGCCGAAAAAACCTTAAAAAAAACCTACCTTAGCCTGTCCTCAAACTTCCTTTCGCCCGATTGAAAAGACATCTGAAGCTGGTTTATGGCAGGAGGCAACAGGCTCACCAACCGGGTATTGTAGCCGTTGAAGGGATTCATAGCCCGGTTGAAATCCACAACCATCATGTTTCCGTCGCCGGAATCATCAACCGGCAGGTAGCGGCCAGTTTCGTTGGTTTCGCTGCCATTGGTCAGATCGGTGAAAGGAATAAAATATTTCTGTGTGGGGTTGGCAAATTCGGGAAGATTGTTGTTGCGTAAAACTGTGAGGGTAAATAATTTGCCAGAATATTCAAAACTTACTGAACCAGCGATTGTCAAAACCTGAGATTTCCCGTCGGTGGTATTCAGTGTCATCGTTTTGCCCGCTCCAACAGTCGAGAAAATTCCTTCGAACCTTTGTTTATATTCGATTGGGTAATAATCCAATCCTTTGAATCGCAGCACCTGTTCAGTAGTCAACGGGGTTGTTGCACTTTCAGCCATCAGTTGATTTTTTGCACTCCTCTGCGAGGTGATTGCAATACGATGAGTTTCTTCGTTTTCGTGTATCATAAGATTGTTGTATTTTGGTGAAAATCAAAAATTTAATTTACAATGCCATTCTAATAACACAAAGAAACAGTTAAAGTTTTACAAACCATCAGTGTTATTGAAAAAAAATGAAATTTATTGATTAGGTTTGTGAAATAAACAAACACAAACAAATTTAATGAAACCAGCATTTACAGTAAAAATATTGACCCTGTATGCCAGCCTGTTTTTCTGTTTTGAAGCATTTACTCAATCGATAAGTGAAGCAGATAGTCTGTTTTCGGTACTGGACAACAATCCCGCCGACACAAAAACATTTCATGCCCTTGACAAATTCATCAATGGGTTTTTTTACACGGAAAACGATCTTGCCCTCACCCTTTCCGAAAAGCAACTTGTGTACGCAAAAAAATCGGGCGACCCGTTTTTTGTTTGCAAAGCAATGCTGAATATTGCCATTGTGAATGACCTGAAAGGGAATTATGCACAGGCATTATTAAAGTATGATGATGCACTTGAGGTTGCCACCGCCAACAACCTGGTTCAGATTCAAGGTGATATTTACAACAATATCAGCATCACACAAGCTGTGATGGGCAACATGGAGGAATCGATATCATGTGCCCTTAAATCGCTGGCAATCTTTGAAAAAGTGAATGACACCAACAGCATGGCCAGGATTTACAACAATCTGGGTTCACGTTACTCCGAAATCGGGTACCACAAAGAGGCGCTCGAGTATTATCAAAAAGCCGCTCAAATAAACGAAAGGGCAGGAGATAAAAAGAAACTGGCTTTTAATTACGGAAATATCGGCCTGTTGTATTACGAACAAAATGAAAACGGGAAGGCGCTTGAGTTTTTTCAAAAATCGATCCGCTTGCAGGATTCTCTAAACGACAGGTACAACTACTCCATTGCGCTGCACAACCTGGCATTGGCACACACAAGGCTTTCCGAATTTGATGTGGCCATGAAGTACGAAAAACGCTCCTTTGCCATTGCAAACGAAATAAACGACGAGTTGGGAAAAATTACCAGCACCAATGGAATGGCCTCCATTTACTGCGACATGGGTAAAAAGACGGAGGCACTGAACCATTACCTCCAGTCAGCCGAAATGGCCGAAAAAATTGGGGCAAGGTACTATCTGATAAATATTTACGAAAGAATTGCAGGAATCTATGCCCGTTTAAAGGATTTTGAAAATGCATTCTTGTTCAACCAAAAATTTTTAGTACTCAAAGATTCAATCATGAGCACTGAAAAAGATAAGGCTGTTCAAAAAATAAAGGAGTTTGAAGATGATAAGAAGCAAACTGAAATACAGTTGCTTACCAAAGATTCCGAAATTCAGAAGCTTAAAATCAAACGTCAAAAAATACTGAGGAACTCGCTCGGAGCTGTGGGAATATTGTTGCTTTTGATTGCCATTGGAATTTATCAACGCTACAGGTTTGTTAGAAAAACCCGAAATGAATTATCGGAAAAAAACAAAATCATCAACCGCGAGAAAGAACGGTCGGACGAATTACTGCTCAACATTTTGCCTGAGC
Source organism: uncultured Bacteroidota bacterium (assembly GCA_937950125.1). Taxonomy (GTDB): domain Bacteria; phylum Bacteroidota; class Bacteroidia; order Bacteroidales; family 4484-276; genus CALFEP01. The sequence goes on along the minus strand of CALFEP010000054.1, from coordinate 14,083 downwards.
AGACGGCCATTGAACTTAAAAATGAGGGCAGGTCGAAAGCAAGGCATTTTGAAATGGTTACGGTGATGTTTACCGATTTCAAAGGATTTACATACATGGCCGAAAAGCTTTCGGCACAAGAACTTGTGGATGAAATTGATTATTGTTTTAAACATTTCGACGGCATCATCTCAAAGCATAACATCGAAAAGATAAAAACCATTGGCGATGCCTACATGTGCGCCGGTGGCCTGCCCGTACCCAACGACACAAATCCTGTGGATGTGGTGCGTGCAGGACTTGAAATTCTTGACTTTATGAATGACCTGAAAGCCCGTAAAAAAGCCGAAAACAAGCCTTATTTCAACCTCCGGATAGGAATTCACACGGGGCCTGTGGTAGCCGGAATTGTAGGAATAAAGAAATTTCAGTACGACATCTGGGGCGACACGGTGAACATCGCTGCACGGCTCGAATCGGGAAGCGAAACAGGAAAGATCAACATTTCGCAAAGCACTTTTGAAAAGGTAAATCACCTTTTTAAATGCGAATACCGGGGAAAAATTGAAGCGAAAAACAAAGGGGCTATTGACATGTATTTTGTGGACGGACCTTTGGATTAATTACCCGAATTTAACACTGAAAATGCAGCATGAAATAGCATTTCAACCGTTTTTATTACTCTCCTTTTAAAACCACAAGCTTATTGTCGCGTACAAAGAAGGATACAGGTTCAGGATAGATTGAATTTGACGAAATCACCCGTGTTAAGTCCTGAAACTGCTTGTCGAAAGTGTCGTCGAGGTATTTTACCTGAGAGTTGAAAACATCCATGCTTTCCAATTGCGAAACATAGGCGTGAATGTAGGCGTTCCACAGACCAAAAGTAAGATCAAATTCAGCCGAAAAACCACTTTTTTCATCCTGCTCAATGTTAAAGGCTTCAGGCATCAGGTATTTGAATTTTCCTGCAATTGCAGGTAAGGCTTGCTGGTTAAGCAGGGAAGTAATTTCAAGGCTGTTGCCGGCCGAATTCTGCATCCACGCAAAGGTGGTGGTTTCATTTTTGCAATTGGTTTCTTCGATGGTTGTCATAGTCCGGCTAAGCAACATGCTGCGTGACGAAAGGCTCTTTTCCGACTGAAAAAACTCGATGCTGCAGCGGATGCGATGACAGGCTTTTTGGTTTTTTGGGTCACCTTTGGCACTTATAGCGATAATCATTTCCCGGTTTGAGGTGTAAAACATGTTGAGGAGTTCAACATTCTTATCGGTAAACCAGGCTTCAGCAGTTATTTCTGAAAAGGAATTGAATTTTCCAAGGGTCTTTTTTCCAGCTTCATCGTAATAATAGTTATCGGAAATATTTTGCACTTTGCTGTTATTAACCAGGGCAATCATGGCCAAAGCCCTTAACCTTGCCTGTTGGAGTGCTGCCAGTGTATCAAGTCCGGGATCGGAAATACCGATGGCAATGGTTGAGTTTTGTGATGAGGCAACATAACTGAAAAGCCATTCAGGGAGATTTACCGGGCTGTACCAAACAAGGTTTTGATCAGAAACAGGTTTGGCGGCTGAAGACTGGTCAACGATTCCAAGTTCTTTGTTGAAATCTTTTTTAAACGATTCATACGCTCTTTCGACCTCATTGCTGCCCGGTTTTTTACCCTGTCCGCTGGCGTAAACAAACAGACCGAACATTAAGGACACTAAAATTGTTTCTCTGATCATAAGCGCACAAATTAAAACTGCCTTGAAAACCAGCCTCGCAATTGTGGCTATTTTCAAGGCAGTATTTTTATAAAAACCTTTTTTTATTTATTGAACTGTTCCATTTCTTTCTGGAATTCCTGTTTGAATTTTTCGTACTGAAAATCGATTTTCAGCTTTTCATCATCTGAAATCCGGTTTTTCATCCCATCCAGAATTTCGTTACCTGCCAATTCGATGGCAACATAGCATTTAAAATTACCACTTTCGGTTCTGGTGTATTCTTCGCAAATGGTACGGATGCCTGTCAATTCCTGGTTAACAACTTCCCTCGAGAGGCCTTCGTATCTTTCTTTATCTTCAATACCACCGCTTCCGGTGTAGCTCGAAAAGTAATTGTCGATTACGGCTTTCACTTTTGTTTCGATGGCTGCAGCCATAGCGAGTCTTGCGTTGCTCATCGCTTTTTTCTTGGCCATACTCTGATTGGTGCTTTCGCCGACATCGTTTGCCCTGAAATACTGGTCATCGCTAAAATAGCCAGGTCCGGAACAATACATTTCAATTTTCGTTTCACCACTGGGTGTTGCTGCTTTTTCAGCTTTTTTGGACGACTTGCAACTTTGCATTACCGGCGCAAAAAACAAAGCAGCCAGTAAAATCATAAAAATCGAGCGCGTTACATTCTTTTTCATACTTGTAAAATATTTGTTTAACAATAAAAAAAATTTGACTGGAATTATCTTAATATGATAAGAGTAAATCGTCTAATTTTTAATTGCGGTAACAGTAACAGTGTAGGTTTGCTCACCATTACCATAATCAGCCACCTCGGAATACGAAAATTTAAGACTCGAATCGGTGAGTTCAACCACATTGTAAGTGAAAGATTCACCATCGAAGGTTTCGGTAATTTTGGTTTCGTCAGCACTAAAAACCCAGGTTCCGGTTTCAGTTTGTGGGTCACCTTCATCACATTTTGAGGGGCCTTCGTCGTAAATTATGGTGCCATCGCTGTTGTACTTTACCTGATCGTCCTTTGAACAATTTGGCATTAAGCCGAATAAATCGGAATATTCCAGACCATTGAATTCGATTGCCGGATTGATGTTCATCGAGGTAAATTTCCAGAACTTACCTGTCAGCATATCGGTTTTGGTCTTTTCATCATCGTCTTTTTTACAGGAATTAGCGGCTAAAATTACCACCGACAAAAACATCACTGTCAAAATCTTAAAAACATTTCTTTTCATCTTAAACTGAATTTTTTATTAGTTTTTTACTCATACAAACCTATGGATTTTTTTTCAAACCGATGTGCAACAATGCATCAAAAATTTATTTTTATAATCTTAAATTCTGATTAACAGACAATTAACAAATTACAACTCCGTGGGGGTTTAACAAATTGGGATTGAATATCCGATAAAAATAACAGGTAACGGGTGGGTTAAAAAAAACTTTTATCCACAGCGTGGTTTCATTTCTTTAGTTTTATCTATTTTTGAAGTTGATTTTAAAAAGTAATTTACTAAGGTATTAACCTAAAACCTTTAGTTTCATGAAACACAAATTTACGTTCAGAATTGTTGGATTCCTTTTACTTGCGCTCGTTTCTTTCAACTATTATGCCTGCAAAAAAGTTGACCTTGAGCGCATTCCTTTGGTAAAGGCTGCTGGCGCTGAAGATGTTACGGCTATTTCAGCAAAAATTGTGGGTGAAGTCGTTGATCAGGGTGAGGGTGGGGTTACTGAATTTGGATTTGTTTACAGCACAGGTGAATATCCTACAGTAACAGATAATAAGATTACCTATTCCGGCCAGATTTCAAAGGGCCAGTTTTCGTTGATAATAAACGGTTTATCGCCGAATACCCCCTACAAGGTACGCGGCTTTTTTGCTTTGAACGGGGAATATAGTTACTCAGAAGAAATTCTGTCGTTTACAACCATAAACAACGCAGTATTACCAACCGTGGTAACAGCCAATGTTGTTAATGTTGGAAATATTACTGCAAGTGCCGGCGGCAATGTTATCAACGATGGCGGAGCACCTGTTACTGAAAGAGGTGTTTGCTGGAGCCAGCAGGTAAATCCAACTATTGAGGGCCCCAGAACTTTTGATGGCGCCGGAACGGGATCATTTGTGAGTAATATTACCGGATTGAGCCCCAATACGGTCTATTACCTCAGTGCCTATGCAACCAACATTGCAGGAACAGCTTACGGTGAGCAGAAAATTTTCACAACACAGGGAGGCGGCCCATTGTACGAATGGTTGCAGTACGACAATGGAACAAACTACGATGGCATCGGCCTGAATAACGGAGGTAGTTTTGATGTGGCCATCCGCTTCCGACCCGAACAATTAGTTAGTTACGCCGGATGGAAAATAATCAAATTCAGGTTTTTCCCAAAATTTGGATTCCCAATAAGTTATTCGCTGGAGGTTTTTTCAGGCCCATTGGGAAATAATCTTGAATACCTTCAGTCTATACCCTCATTTACTGTTGATGCCTGGAACGAAATAATCCTGGATACCCCCCATGTGATCGACAACAGTACTGACCTTTGGGTTGGGTATTGGATACAAAATCAGCCAGAATCAGTTTATCCGGCTGGTGTTGACGAAGGTCCGGCCAATCCTTACAAAAGCGACCTGATTTCGACAGATGGCAGCACAACCTGGTTTTCGCTATCAACCGAAAATCCGGCACTAAACTACAACTGGAACATACAGTTTTACATTACCAACGCAGCCGGAGTTGTTAAATGCGTTTCATCTGATGGTTTTGAAGTTGTAAAACCAAAAATTACACAACCGGCTAACCCGGCTGATTTTACCTCAGAAAAAATGTTTAACCGTTAATTAACTGATGATTATGAAAAATTTCAATAAACTTTTTGCACTTTTTTGTTTTTTCCTGTTGTCCTTTTTATTTACCCATAACGTAGCTGCACAAACAAAAGCCAGGGTGCTTAATGTTGATTTTTATATCGAAGGCGACAACCTCATCATTACCTACGACATCGAAAAGGCAAAAACAGGTGAAACATTTTTTGTAAGTGTTGGAGTTACCACTGCCAGTGGCAATAAAATAAATGCCTATTCATTGTCTGGTGATGTGGGTAAAGGAGTCACCGGTGGGAAGTATAAAAGAGTGACCTGGGATTTGGTAAAGGACAATGTTTACCTTGACGATGAAATTTTAGTAGAGGTTTATCTGCAGGCTGATAAAAATGCCAAAGCAGGCGTAACACCACAGGAAACAAAACCCACCATCACAACAACTCCTAAAACCGCAAACAGTGTAAGTGTTGGCGGAGCTTTGGTAAAATCACTCATTTTTCCGGGATGGGGCAACCGCTATGTAAAAGATGGCGGCGCTTACTGGCTGATGGGTGTGCTGGCCTACGGGGCTGTTGGCGGCGCTGTTTATTTCAACAACCAGGCCTACAATGCCTACGAAGACTACAAAGTGGCTGAAAATGCCACCGACAGAGACAATTTTTATACTGATGCTGAAGATTTTCAGGGAAAACAAAAAGCTTTGATGTTTACCGCTGCTGCAATCTGGACTGTTGACCTGATCTGGACAGGAATCCAGGCAGGGAACGCCAACAAAAAAGCACGGAATTCGAAAATGTCGATGGGTTATTATTACAATCCGGTGGCCAGGAAACCCATGATATCGTTATCTTACAGATTTTAAGCAATTTAAAATTGAAAAAAAATTAAAAAAATGATCAAAAAAGCTTTATTTTTATTGATAGTTTCACTGATGATGGCTGTCGTGGTTCAGGCGCAGGTAAATTCAGGGAAAAGTGAAGCAAAGAAAGTAACCTATAAAAAGCAACCTACAGGATCGGTTAAAGAGTTGCCTGATCTCATCATCAAGGAAGAAAAGTTTGTTGATGAAAATAAAAATAAGATCATCAATGCAAACGAGGAATGTTACATCAGTTTCAAGGTTGAGAACATTGGCAAGGGCCTGGCACAAGGAGTTCAGGTGAAAGCCTCTGTGAAAAATGCGAATGTGCACGGAATCACCTTCGACGATGTGATTGAATTAGGCAACATGCCAGGTGAAACCACCAAAGAGGTAACCGTTCCTATTCATGGCAGGGCGAACACCGAAGACGGGTATGCCGAATTTGTTGTGCAGGTGCTCGAAGCCCGTGGTTTTGATGCTTTTCCGCTCGAATTCAAAATCGAAACCCGCAAGTTTGCCGAACCAAAGCTGGTAATTGCCGATGCCGTTTTTAGCACCGAAGATGGTGGAACCATCAAACTGAACTACCCCATCAACCTGAAAGTACTGATACAAAATGTTGGCGCCGGTGGCGCCAAAAATGTGAGAATCAACTTTGAATTGCCAAACGCCAACTGCGTTTTTATGGGCGATCAGAGCCAGTTTGATGTTGAGTTTATGAACCGGGGAGAAACCCGTGAACTCGATTATTTGTTTACAGCAACACGCCGCTATACCGAAACCAGTGTTCCGGTACGGGTAATTGTTAGCGAAAGCATTGGCCGCTTCGGTGTAGATTCTGTTTTATCAGTGGGTTTGCAGGAAACACTCACAGCTAAAAATCAGGTGGTGATAACCGGAATTTCCACTGCATCCACCGATATCGAAATTGCTTCGCTTACTTCGGATGTCGATAAAAATATCCCGGTCCTCGCCAAAAAAAATCCATACAGGTATGCCCTGATTATTGGAAACGAGGATTATTCGAGGTATCAACGCGGTATCGAATCGGAGGCCAACGTAAAATTTGCGCGCAACGATGCTACCATTTTCAAAGATTATGCTCAAAAAGTTTTTGGTGTGGATGAAAAGAATGTTTTTTTCCTAACCGATGCAACAGCCGGCGAGATGGAACAAAAAATCGAACTGATATCGAAACTGGCTGCCAAGACTGCTGAAAACGCCGAAATCATCTTTTTTTATGCGGGTCACGGATTACCCGACGAGGTGACCAAAGAACCCTACCTTATCCCTGTGGATATTTCGGGGACCAACATCTCATCAGCAGTTAAAATTGCTGATATTTACAAGAAATTTGCAGAAACCGGCGCCCAGCGCATCACCATATTCCTGGATGCATGTTTCAGTGGCGGCGGACGTGAAGCCGGCCTGCTGGCTGCCCGGTCGGTAAAAGTTAAACCCAAAGATGAATTGATTTCGGGGAATATGGTTGTGTTTTCGGCAAGCACCGGCGAACAATCATCGTTGCCCTACATCGAAAAACAACATGGGATTTTTACCTATTTTCTGTTGAAAAAACTCCAGGAATCGAAAGGCAACATAACCTACGGAAAACTGGCTGACGCCGTAAAAAGCCAGGTTTCGTTAGAATCGCTCAGGGTGAATAACAAAGAGCAGGACCCAACCGTGCAGGTAAGTATCGGCGTAATGGACAACTGGGAAAACTGGACAATCAATCAGTAGTTTTATGAAGAAAAACTTACATTTTGCCGGGTTGCTGATCCTCTGTCTGTTGTTTACCAACGGATTGGCAGCGCAAAAAAAACAAACCGTCAGGGCAAAAGGCAGCTACTTTTCGAGCGACCTCACACCGGAACAGACAAAAATAAAAGCCATCGAAGAAGCCAAACGCGAAGCCCTTGTGAAAGCCGGAGTTTCCGAAACGGTCACCTTTACCGATTATTCTTACCAGTTTGATGATAATGAGAAGTTTAAGGAAATATTTCAGGCCATTTCATCCATAGAAACCGGAGGTGAAATTGTTGTTGATTCTGTTTTGCGCGAAACTCGTTCATTCAACGAATTTGGCAACATGGTGATTGAAGTTGAAATTGAAGCCACTGTTTATCAGCACAAAACCAAAGCCGACCCAAAATTCCTAATTGAAGTTGAAGGCGTTGATGAGGTTTACAACAACGAGGATTATCTTCAGTTCAAATTTACACCTCAGCAGGATGGCTTTCTCAAGATTTTCAACATTACCGACGAGGAAACCAGCCTTTTATATCCTTACAAGGACCCCAAAAACAAAAACCTCAACGACAATCCAGATAAACTTTTTACCAAAAGGGTAACCGAGCAATTTCCGGTTCATCCGGCTTTTAAAGATGGTTACTATCTGGAAATCAGCAAACCTGAAAAAACTCAGGAATTCAACATTTTGATGTTTGTGTACACCAAACAAAATATCCCGTTCATTGGCGCTGCCAACTTTAAAAACATGATGGGATGGATTTATTCCATCCCTCCCGACGAGAGGGTAACCAAACAGGTTGGTTTTGTGATAAAAAAAGGGCAATAATATTCAATTGACAAATTGTAGGGGCTATTCCCGGTACTCCATTAATTTCATGGCAATTTGCTGATTGAACCAATTGTAAATCACTGATTGCTTTTAACAACAACCTTTCTCAGGTTTTAATGCCTGGGTTTATTTTCATGCACCTAAAAGTTGATGAAATGTTTTGTCCTACGGGGCATTCAGCCGCTTTTATCCTTTTTAAAAGTATCTTTTTCAGCATTTTCCACTTTTCTACAGTTTGGTTCAAGGATCTTTACGCTGTGGCGCTGGCTTGAATTATTCAGACATTTTTCTTTTCCGGCTCCTGCCGCATAGATTAAGGGCTAATATCCTTAACCTCAACTACCAATAAGAGGTCGCCAGGCGAAAATTTCCAGTGTGCTTACCTAATACTTTTTAACTGCAGGAACTTTGGGAATTCAATTTGAAAATTGGCCTTTTGTCGCATCATTTTTTTAGGGCTGATATGTCCAACATCGAACAAGAGGTAAAAAATACTGAACAAAAAGGTCAGGAAAATTCGTTGTGTTATTCACTTATCATACTCGATATCATTATTTTAACCTTTTTGGTACAATATTGGAAAAACCCAAAATCCATTTAATGAAAAAAACTATCCACTTAAATTTTTGGAAATATGCTGAAAAATTACTGGAAGATTGCCTTGAGAAATCTGCTTAAAAACAAAGTCTTTTTTTTAATCAATATTTTTGGCTTAGCTATTGGCCTGGCCAGTTTTGTGCTGTTGGGTCTGTATGTTTACACCGAACTAAATTACGACCGGCATCACCGCAAGGCCGACCAGATTTACCGCCTTGTGCTGAAGGGAGAAATGGGTGGCGAATACCTGGAAGCCGCGGTAACCGGTGGTCCCATGGGTCCTATCCTGAAAAATGAAATGCCTGAAGTTGTTCAAAATACACAAATACAGGAAGTGCGTCGGTCGGTGCACCTTTCTTACCTGGACAAGCACTTTTTTGAAGAAAAAATCATTTATGCCGACTCTTCTTTTTTCGATGTTTTCGACCACCATTTTGTTGCCGGCAACCCTTTAACAGCGCTCGAAAAGCCATTTTCACTGGTCATTACACGGCAAATGGCCGAAAAAATATTCGGGAATGAAAATCCGATGGGTAAAATTCTGAAATGGAACAACACGAGCGATTATGTGGTTACAGGCATTATCGAAAATCACAAGCCAAACACCCATCTTCAATTCGATTTTTATGCCTCGCTGAGCACATTGCTTTCGAACCCCCGAACACGACCTATGGTGACCAGCCTTTTCACGTTTGCCACCTTTAATTATGTGGTTGTGAAAAAAGAAGCAAACATTCCGGAGCTTCAAAAGAAAGTTGATCTACTGGTTGAAAAGCACATGGGCGAGGGCATGCGCGAATATGGCGGGAAGTTTAGCATCACACTCCAGCCGCTCTCGGCCATTCATCTTCACTCGCACCTGCTGCACGAATTGGGGCAGCAGGGCGATATCTCGAGGGTTTACATCTTTTCGGCCATTGCCGTGCTCATCCTCATCATTGCCTGCATCAACTTTGTTAACCTTTCAACTGCCCGTTCGTCGAAACGGGCGCTTGAAACCGGCATCAGAAAGGTGTTTGGCGCCAACCGAAGCATGCTGATAAAACAATTTTTGGGCGAGTCGGTCCTGGTTTCTATTCTCAGCCTTTTGATGGCCATTTTTTTCATAAAAATTATGCTTCCCTCATTTAACAATATAGCTGGAACCAATTTCAGTTTTGGACTGATCGGCAACCCTGGCTTTTTAGCCTTCCTGATCCTGATTACCCTGTTGGTTGGGTTTACCGCAGGAATTTATCCGGCATTTTTCCTTTCATCGTTTGATCCTGGACGGGTTATTAAATCGGACTTTAGGAATTTTGGCAGCAAATCAGGATTTCGTAATGTGATGGTTACCCTCCAGTTTATCATTTCTGTGTTTCTTATTTTCAGTACCATAGTCATTTATAGCCAGTTGCACTTTATCGAAAACAAAAACCTGGGATTCAATAAAGAAAACCTGATGATTGTCCCGCTCAGAACGCCGGCGATGGTTGCAAAATATAAAACTGTAAAGGGAGAACTCAGGAACGTGCCGGGCGTGGTCGATGTTTCGGCATCGTCGTCGTATCTCGGAAATTTTCAGCAGCGACAGGGATACTATCCCGAAGGAGTGCCCCGAACCGATGCCTGGATGTTGCTCAACCTTCAAACCGATTACAACTTTCCTCAAATGATGGGAGTTACGCTGAAAAGTGGACGAAGCTTTTCGGAAAGTGTTCCGGCAGATTCGAATGCAGTGCTGGTTAACGAAGCGTTGGCAAAAGAAATGAATCTGGTCGATCCTGTGGGGCATTACATTTCTTTGCCCGACGGCGAAGATGAATCTTCGGACACAAGGTTCAAAATCGTGGGCATGCTTGAAGATTTCAATTTCGCCTCGCTTCATCAGCCGGTAAAACCATTGTTGCTCAATCTAAACCCGGCCAACCACAGATACCTCAACATCAGAATCGATCAAAATGACCGAAATGCAACCCTATCAGCCATTTCGGAAAAATGGGAAACGTTGTTTCCATCAGAGCCACTTGATTATTTTTTTCTCGATCAGCGTTTCCCCGAACTTTACAGCGCTGATCTCAAAACCGGAAATTTGTTTATCATTTTCACCGTCATTGCCATCGTCATCGCCTTGATGGGGCTTTTTGGACTCGTACTTTACACCACCGAACGCCGCACACGCGAAATAGGCATCAGAAAAGTTTTTGGCAGTTCCGAAAAGGATATTCTTTTCAGGCTTAACAGCGAGTTTTTAAAGTGGGTGCTGGCAGCGAGCGTTATTGCCTGGCCGCTGGGATGGTTTTTCATGAACAACTGGTTAGAAAATTTCGCTTTCCGCGAAAATATCAGCTGGTGGATTTTTCTGGTATCAACATTTTTGGCTGTCGCCATTTCAACCATCACCATTTCGGTGCTTGCGTTTTCGTCAGCCCGCAAAAACCCTGTGGACACGCTCCGTTACGAGTAAAGTGGGTTTTTGAAAAAATGTTTATTTCCGGGTGTTTGCAATTTGACAAGTTCAGAATGTCTAATTTTGACTTCCAAAACTGGCAAAATGGACATCAAAAAAATTCTGATAAAGCAGCTGCTCCTTCTTATTCCATGTTTTTTTTGTGATTCATCCTGGGCGCAGGTGCTGATAAATGAAATTCAGCCGGCCAACCTGACTACAATAGCCGACGAAGATGGCGACTTTGAAGACTGGATTGAACTGTACAATCCAACGGCAACAGCGGTAAATCTTCACAATTTCGGCCTTAGCGATCAGGCTGAGGACCCTTTTCAATGGACTTTTCCTGCAATTACACTGCAACCTGCCGAAAGGCTGGTGATATTTACATCAGGAAAGAACAGGAAGAATCCCGTTAACCACTGGGAGATGGCTGTTGATGCAGGTTTTACCTGGAGATATTTTGTCGGAAATTCGCCGCCTCCCGCCAACTGGAATGATATTAATTTCAGTGCTTCGGGCTGGAATTCAGGAACCGGTGGAATTGGGTACGGCGATAACGATGATAACACTGTAATTTCGAACACACTTTCGGTTTATATGCGGCATGTTTTTCAGGTTGCTGATACAACAAAAATTGCGGCCTGCTTTTTTTGTATGGACTACGATGATGGGTTTGTAGCCTATCTGAACGGTACTGAAATTGCCAGAAACAATGTTTCAGGTTATCCTCCGGCTTACAACACTCCGGCAAACGTTGACCATGAAGCGGTGATGTATCAGGGTGGTATGCCCGATTTTTACCAGGTTCCGGTTTCGCTCATCAAAAACCTGCTCAATGAAGGAAACAATGTGCTGGCCGTCGAAACCCACAACATCAGTCTGGGTTCTTCGGATTTGTCATCCATCCCGTTTCTGTTTTTTGGCATCTTCGACGAAACAGTAAATTTTCAACCGGTTCCGGAATGGTTTGCCACAAATTCGGGCAATAACAATCACACAAATTTCAAACTTGATGTTTCGGGTGAATCGGTAGTTCTGACACGCCCCGATGGTGTAGTTGCCGACTCAAAAAGTTATGATTATGTGGCGGCTGACCATTCGCTGCTTCGTTTTCCTGATGGCTCGGCAACCTGGTGCCTTACCACCTTTCCTTCGCCCGATTCGGTAAATGTTTGCCCGGTATGTTATGCTAACTATACCCCGGAGCCTGTCTTCACCCAGCCTTCAGGATTTTATCAGGGTTCGGTCACAGCAGGAATTAATCCCGGTTTGCCGGGAACTGTAATTCATTATACCACAAACGGAAATATTCCTACCCAGCAGGACCCGGTTTATAGTTTACCCATTACCATAAATAGCACCACTGTGCTGCGCGCCCGGGCTTTTGCTCCAACGTATTATTTGCCGGGAGTTACAACCACAAACACCTACATTGTCAACGACGAAATTTCCCTTCCGGTGGTATCCATCAGCACCGATTCGGCCAACCTGTGGGATTATTACACAGGAATTTATGTGATGGGACCCAACGCCAGCCCCGATTTCCCCTATTTCGGCGCAAACTTCTGGCAGGACTGGGAAAAGGAAAGCCACATCGAGTATTTTACACCTTCAGGGGCAAATGGTTTTGAATTAGATGGCTGGATAAGTATTCACGGGGGCTGGACAAGGGGGCTTCCTCAGAAAAGTTTCAACATAAAAACCAGTTCCCGCTTTTATAAATCAGGCATTCAGTTTGAACTTTTTCAGGACAAGCCCATCACCGAATTCAAAAGTTTTATGGTAAGAAATGCCGGAAACGACTGGATGAATGTACATTTCAGGGATGCGCTTATGCAACGGGCACTGCGTGAATCTCACGTCGATTACATGGCATATTGTCCGTCAGTTGTGCTTTTGAACGGCGAATACTGGGGCATTTACAACATTCGTGAGCGACAAAACGAGGATTTTATTGAGGAAAATCATGGTGTGGACGCCGACAGCGTTGACATGATAAAATTTGATGGCGAAGTGGTGGCCGGTACCGGAGAGGCTTTTCAGGAAATGGTTCAATTCATCGAAACCCATGACCTTTCGGTTCCCGCCAATTACGAGGCCGTAAAGCAGATGTGGGACATCGAAAACTTTGTTGACTATTTCGTTGCCCAAACCTATTATGTAAACAACGACTGGATCGGACCCTGGACTAACAACATCGAACTGTGGCGTGAAAGAAAAGCTGGTGCAAAATGGCGGTACATTTTCTGGGACCTCGATTTTGGACTGGGACTGGCAAGTTCGGCATGGGAGGATAAACTGGGTGAAACTTTAAACCCTGCCGTGGCAACCATTCATTCCACAATTTTCGGCAAAATGCTGCAAAACAATGAATTCAGGCAATATTTTGTGAATCGTTATGCCGATCTGATCAACACAACCTTTAAACCGGCAAACCTGCTCAGCCTTTCGCAGCAAATGCGCGAAACCATTGAACCTGAAATGGCTCGTGCATGGTACCGCTGGTTCGGATACTACTACTTACAGGATTGGTACAACAACATCAGCAACATGAACAATTTCATTACAAACCGGGTGAATCCGGCAAGGGAACACATCATTACACATTGCTCGCTGGATGGTATGACCAGCCTTTATTTTGCCGTAAATCCGCCTGAAGCGGGAAGGATAAAAATAAATACGGTCATTCCCGGTTCACCTTCCTGGTCAGGGGTTTATTTTAAAGGAAACCCTGTTGAAATTACTGCCATTGCCAATCCGGGTTATACTTTCCAAAACTGGTCGCCAAATATCTATTTTCCCACTGGTAACACAAGCAGGACATTGAATTTCGATCCGCTGCATGACGCTACCTGTACAGCAAATTTTGCTGGCATTGCACAGACGCCAAAACTGGCTATTTCTGAAATCAATTATCACAGCGATAGCACCATGAATGCTGGCGACTGGTTCGAAATTTTCAACTATGGCACTGTTCCCCTGGATATTTCGGACTGGCATCTGGGTGACAGCGATTTTTACCACGACTTCAGGATTGAAACCGGCACTGTTATTCAACCTGGCAGTTAT
>CALFEP010000053.1 GCA_937950125.1 uncultured Bacteroidota bacterium | reverse complement strand
ACAGAAATAGTCGAAAACGGCCTGCCAGGGCATCGATTTCAGCTCTTCCTGCAGGGCAAGCCTCTCGAAAAGCTGGTCGTTATCTTCATATTTCATCAGCATTTCGGTGGGTTCGAGCTGTGCCATCAAAAGCGCTTTTTGCATCGCTCGTGTGCCGGTAACGTATGCCCCAATCCGGTTGATGGTGCCATCAAAATAGTCAAGCCCGATGTGAATGCGGTCCAAAGCCTTGCACCGGATTATTTCACGTGCCAGGTCTGTCAGTTCATCATTCAGAATCACTACATGGTCGCTGTCCCAGCGTACAGGCCGGCTTACGTGAAGCATGATTTCGGGAGTAAAAAGCAACAACGACGAAATTTTATCGGCAATGCTCTCGGTGGGATGAAAATGTCCGGTGTCTAAAGTAATAATTTTGTTGTTTTTCACCCCATAACCCAGGTAAAAATCAAAGGAGCCAACCGTGTAGCTTTCAAGCCCAATGCCAAACAACTTGGCTTCGATGCTGTCTTTCATGTTTTTGTACTGAACCGAAAAAATCTCATCCAGCGAATCTTTCAAAATTTCGCGGTACCTAAGCCTGTTTGCCGGAACTTCCTTTGAACCATCGTGCACCCAAAGGTTCATCAGGCAGGGATCACCCTGTTGTTTGCCCATTTCTTCGCTAATGGCGCGGCATCTTTTTGTGTGTTCAATCCAGAAATTGCGGATTTCCTTATCGGGATTTGCCAGCGACAGGTTCCCGCTTTTGGGATGAGAAAAGGACGTAGAGTTGAAGTTCAGTTTCACCTGATTGGCTTTTCCCCAATCCATCCAATCCTGAAAATGAACGGGGTCAACCTCGTTTCTGTCAACCTTTTTCCCTTTAAAATCGCCGTAAATTTCGTGCAGGCTTAGCCGGTGCCTGCCTGCTATCAGCGACATGGCCTTTAGGATGTCCTGGCGTAATTCATCCATATTGCGGGCTTTTCCGGGGTAATTGCCGGTTACCTGGATGCCGCCACTCAGGGCGTCGCCTGTATTTTCAAAACCGGTAACATCGTCAGCCTGCCAGCAATGGATGGAGATGGAAATTTTTTCAAGTGTTTCAATTGCCAAATCAGTGTTCACACCAAGGGCGGCATAGGCTTCGCGTGCCTGCTCATAATTTCTGGTAATTTTTTTCATATTTTTTGCTAAAAGTATTGTATCCAGATGCTTGTAATTTTCAAACTTAATTATTTACCATGGATTCTTCGAGAAATCATTCCCAAAAAAACATCGTAGGCAACATCCCAATCGGCTTGGTTTTCAGGATTATAAATTTTGGGATCGATATTTTGTTTTAGAATTCCTCTGCCTTCCTCCAGATTTTTTAACTGCTGGCAGCCAATGAGTTGACCCAGCAAATTGCCAATTGCTGTGCTATCAGCCCAGGTGGCTATCACCTGCAAGTTGGTTGCATTGGCGATAAACTGACACAAAAGTGTGTTGTGAACCCCGCCACCGGTGAGATAGATTTTTTCGGTTTTCACGGACGTGGCTTCCGAAATTTGTTCCAGAATAAGTCGGGTTTTCAAGGCAAGGCTTTCCAGAATTCCCCGGATGATTTCGCCTTTTGAAGTCGGGATTTGCTGTTTTGTCCGGCGGCAATATTCCTCAATGGCGCCGGGCATGTTTTCAGGATTGAAAAACGACGGATCGTCCGGGTCGATGGAAAATCTGAAAGGTTGAGCTTCAGCGGCTAATTGCATCAACAGTTCATACGAAAATTCCTCTTCGCCCCAGGCTTTGCGGCAGCCTTGCACCAGCCATAGCCCCATCATGTTTTTCAGCAGCCTGTAACCTTCCATTCCGCCTTCGTTGGTGATGTTGTAGCGCCAGGTCAGCTCGTTGATTACCGGCTTGGCCGATTCTATCCCCACCAACGCCCAGGTGCCGGTGCTGATGTAGGCCCAGTTGCTGCCTTCAGCGGGAATGGCAGCAATGGCTGAAGCAGTGTCGTGCGTAGCCGGAGCTACCACCGCTGTGTCTTTCAGCATCGGGTGACCGGTCAGCTCCGATCTTAATTTTCCGATCACGGTGCACGGATTTAAAATCTGTTGCATCATTCCGGTGTTTATGCCAAGCATCTCGAAAAGCGCCGGTTCCCAATTTCTTTTTACCGGGTTGAAAAGCTGTGACGTTGTGGCAAAAGTAAACTCGGTTACCATCTTACCAGTCAGCAGGTAGTTGAAAATATCGGGGATGAAAAGCAATTGATCTCCTGTGTCCTGAACGCCGTACCCTTCATTTTTCGCAGCCATCAACTGGAAAAAGGAATTGAAAGGCAGGATCTGAACGCCGGAAAGGTTGTAAATCTCCTGTAAATCAAATTCCCCGGCAACTTTCTCAACAATTCCTTCTGTACGTCTGTCGCGGTAACTGAAAGGAAGTCCCGGGATGGTTTCGCCCTTTTTAATGATTACAAAATCGACGCCCCAGGTATCAATCCCAATGGAATTTATGGGCATTCCGACCTGATCAGCAGCTTTTTTCAGGGCAAAAACGATTTCCTCAAAAAAGCGGTAAATATTCCAGTAACTCCTTCCCGAAAGGGTTAAAATCCCCGTTTTAAATCGGTGTATTTCTTCGGTTTTCAGTGATTTACCATCAAAAGTACCCAGAAATACCTTGGCCGATTCAGCCCCAAAATCAATGGCGAGATGTGTTGACAAAATTGTGTTGGTTTGATGAATGTTTTATGTTTTCAAAAATAGATTGGTTTTTAGTATTACACGCTGATTTAACTAAAATTGTTCAAAACATTCGGGGCGGTAAAAATGGGTTAGCATTTCAGGAACAGGCGGGATGGGTATCGCATTATTATTTTCTTGAGAAATTAACTCCTCATTCGTTGTAACCTTTTCAACAGAAACGAGTAATCAGAAACGGGTTTGTAACATTTTTGATGTATCGGCGTCATATCGTACATAAGTTTTGGTTGAAAAAACAATTGCTGGATTCCGGACACCCGTTTTCAGTAATCGGACACCAAAAATTTTGAAATTAACATGAAAGCCATATTAAAATACTGAATAAAAGCAAGTTGAATTCCTGGCATAATATATGAGACAGCAAAAAACATAAATACCAGTCGCTATGAAAATCGATTTAAAAGCAAACGAAATGGTTGTAATGGCCACCGACACCAATCACCTGGTGAACGAATCGGAAAAAATAAAGGGGAAACTTATCCTTACAAATCAACGGATCTATTTCAGAAGTGTGAATGGAAATTCAGGAAAATATGATATGGAGATAGAACCCGGAAATATCCGGGATGTTTTATTCTTTAACCCCGGTTTTTTGCAGTTTAACGGACTGAACCTGGTTACCAAACAGGGCCACGAGATTAAATTCATCATCAGCCAGCGCAATACATGGGGGCAAAAAATTGCCAGTATGTGTTAAGAATAGTTTTGAATACCATATAGTTAAAAGTTTACTTTTCGTACAAAAGCCGGAGATTGTCCGGCTTTTTTTATCCCAATTAACTATTCCACATCATAATCATGCATCGGAAAAACTTACTGATCTCCCATTTTCACAGGCTTGTCAGGGACAAACGTTATGTCGGCAAATTCAATTTTTCCCATTCTGTCGATTTTCAACAACAACGACTGGTAAGGATCAAATTTCAGTTCGACCGGGATGCTTTGGATGTTAAAATTGATTACAACAGGGATAATGACTGTTGAATCGGTGAGTGACTGACCATATTCCAGCGGATATTTCAGGTCTTTAAAGTGCGGATGCGAAAAAAACAGAGCAGCTGACTTGCCATCGGTTCTGCACCAGAACTCAGGAAGGTTTTTACCCTCAACAAGCGGTTTAAAACCGGCCAAATGCCGGAAACCGGAGTTAACATCAGGCAATTTTCCAAGCGATTGTATCAGGTGTTCAAATTCCTGGTGCTTTATTTTTCCGGCTTCCTGCGGATAATTTTTCATAACCACAGGCAAACCCTGCCTGGCTAATGAATGAATGACGTCCAGCGTTTCAAGATCGAGATAACTGGCATCAACATAAAGCAGTTTAAATACTTTGTTGTTAATAAACAATTTATTTTCAGCCACATGGCCTTGTTTTAAGAAGTCAGCATTGACCCAAATTGGCTGATATCCTTCCAATTCCGGATTCAAGTACTCGTACCTCATTTCGTAATAGCCCCAAGCCCAGGGCAATTGCATTTCAGCCGGCAATTCGCCGGCTATCCAGGCATCTTCAAGGGGGAGATAAACGGCGATATCGGTGTAAACTTCACCCCAACGCATGGCCTCCGATACCTTTGTCATGTAATCGTTAAATGAAGGCAAATCCTTTGATAATGTACCTTTTTGCCCAACATGAACACTTGCGTAAAAATAAATGGTGTCCACTCCCACCGGATTGAAGGGTGTTCCATGCCAGATGATCTGGTTCACGCCGTTGGCGAACAGTGCATCAGCCACCATCTTCAGGTCGGCAGTTTGCTCTTCGCGGATATGATTTGCCGGCCAGCCATACAGGCAGGTAAAAGTTTCGGACGAAACGAAAGGTTTGTTTGCCAGCGCGGCTGCCGATGCTACAATTCTGGAAAAATTGGGTTCGTAGAGCATGGCTTCGGTTTCGGGAACGTCAACAGCTGCGTAAGCTTTGATGATGTCGGTGGGCGAACCAGAGCATTGAACCCTGCTGAAGGCGCCCATTTCGTGACTTTTTTCATGAAAAGGGATGTAAAACTCATTTAAAACCAAATCGGCCACCTGTTTCATATAGTCGTAACGGGGACCGGCATTGTAGGGTGCGTAAATGCTGTCCATGAACGGAACAATATCGTAGCCGTATTTTTCCTCAAATTTCTTATCAAATCCGTTGGTCCATAGGTATTTGGTTTCCACCTCCCATGAATCGCAGAAAAGGGCAGATTGTGAGCCTGCCATTGCCGGAGTCAGCGCTTTTCCCATCACGGTGGCATATCGGTCGAAAGCTTCCCTGTTAAGGTGGTCTAACACATTTCCAGTGTCGGGGTGCGTCCACGAAAGGCGCAAAGGCTGTTTGAAACTGCTGTCGCCCCAGCGTTTGGTGCGGTCGGCATCACTCACAAAGGTTCCGCCAAATGGCCACAAGGTTCCAAAGGTAAAATCGCAGCCCAGGCCCAGGCTGTCGGCGCAGGATTTGGCGAAAGTCACCCTTTGCTGCCATTCCGGTCCGAGCCATTCAAAACGTTCGGCTTCGGGATTGCGGTTAACGGGATAAATAAATGCGATTTCGACACCGCCAAAATTGTTGCTTTTCAGCCAGATCAACTGCTGCCTGATGTCCTCTTCTGTAAATTTAGAGGCAAACCACCACCAGCGGGTGTAGGGTTTCGCACTTTGATAAGCCGTGATTTTGGATTTATCAGCCTGTTCTTTATGATTGTTGGAGCAAAATTGAAGAAAAGAGGCCATCAACAGTGCCAAACCCATTTTAAAAAGTGTCCTTACATTCATTGTATCGCAGAATTGGTAACTTAACGTTTTGAAAAGGCAAACTTAAACTGATTTCTTTCCTGTTTTTAGGGAAATTGAAAATTATCCGTGCGAAAGTGGGTAAGTATGTGGATTAAGAAAACTTTGATAACAAAACCATCCAAAGTCATGGTTTTTTTGGCTAACATAGGTCTAAGGTTCGTCTAAGGTAGCTCTAAGGTTCCTTTAGACAACATTGGATGGGTTTTTAAGGTATGACTTCCGAGGTCATAGGTTCAGGTATTTTCGCCGGGTTTACAAAATAATTCATTCATTACCTGCATGGCTGAGGCTGAAGTGGGATTTGATATTCAGGATTTATGGAATATCGTATGTTACCTGCACCCCTGACAGGGTTTGAAACCCTGTCAGGGGTTAACTCCATAAAAGTAACAGACGCATTCTGCGCAGGCAGACAAGTTCGATATTCGGGATTTTATGAATCCCGCAAGTTCATCCATTTTTCGGGTGGATGACATTTTAGTACTTTTAATTTATTTAACTCATTTAGAATAATTTAATAAGTCTTTCCGTCTAATTATTTTTGGCGGTGTTTTTCATCATTAATAAGCT
>CALFEP010000052.1 GCA_937950125.1 uncultured Bacteroidota bacterium | reverse complement strand
AGTGTTTTTTCCTTTGGTGAGGTTTAAAATCCCAAACACCAAAAGAGGAATAAAAACAGAAGGTCAATCCCAACTGAAAAAATCCCGAAATTAGCGGCGATTTTGCATTGATTCAACCAACATACCTTCAACCTAAACAACAACAATTTTATGAATACCAAGCTTTTTGAACCATTCAGATTTAACAAAATAACCCTAAGCAACCGTGTAGTGATGGCGCCCATGACCCGCCGCCGGGCTGATGTAAACACGCTGGCTGCCGATGCGCTCACTGCCAGATATTACGAACAGCGATCATCTGCAGGATTGATCATTTCGGAGGGCAGCCAGATTTCACCTGAGGCCTACGGATATTTTGGTTCACCGGGTTGTTACACCGAAACACATATCAATGGCTGGAAACAGGTTACTCAGGCCGTCCACAACAAAAACGGAAAAATTTTTCTTCAACTCTGGCATGTTGGGCCGTTTTCGCACCGGTTGCTTCAGCCTTCCAATAAAATACCCGTTTCAGCTTCACCGGTAATGCCCGAGGGCGAATGTTTTACCCCTGCAGGCCACAAACCTTACGAAACCTGCCGCGAAATGACAAAAGGTGAAATTGTTAAAACCGCCGAAGATTTTGGAAAGGCAGCCGAAAATGCCATCGCTGCTGGTTTCGACGGGGTTGAAATTCATGGAGCACACGCCTACCTCATCGACCAGTTTATTATGGATGCTACCAACAAACGGACTGATGAATTTGGTGGCCACGTGGAAAACAGGGCAAGATTTCTATTTCTGGTAATTGAAGAAATTTTAAAACGTGTACCCCCTGAAAAAGTTGGGCTGCGGCTTTCGCCAAAAGGTTACAGGACGGGTATGAGGGATTCAAAACCTGAACAGACTTTTGGTTACATTGTTGGAAAACTCAACGATTACCACCTTGCTTATCTTCATATCAGCGAAATGATTACACCAGAGTTCAGGCAAAATAATCCTGACAAAATCATTGTTCCCTTTTACAGGAAAATATACAAGGGAACCCTGATTTCGTGCGGAGGACACACCCCCGAAAGTGCTGAGAGGATGCTCCGGAATGGCGAAGCCGACCTGATTGCTTTTGGAAAACCATTCATCTCAAATCCTGACCTGGTTGAGCGTTTCATGGCCAAGGCGCCTCTTGCAGAGCCCGATAAATCAACATTTTATCATGGCGGCGAAAAAGGGTATGTCGATTATCCCTTTTTTTATAAAACAGGTTTTTGATTTTCTCAACACCAGGAAAAACATTTTCCTTTCAATTTGCAATCAGTGTTTTTGCCCAATGATTGGGTTTTACATGTTGTTTATCTTTTCTTTCTCTTATGAACGATTGAATGCATTTGCTGCAACGTATTGCTCAGATCGTACCAGCCATTTTTAAATCCTGCATAATCAGGACCGCTCATCGCGGTAGCGTGCCTGATTGAATTGGAATATAGCAGCCAGCTTTTAACCCAAAGCTGCTCGATGGGCTCATCAAAAGGATTTGCCGGATCGGCCATTTTGTTTTTCCAGGCCAGCGAAACCAACCCGGTGGCGGTTTCTGTCATAAGGTTTGTGTTAAAAACCGTACTGTCAAGATTGGTGAAATGGGCATTAACCCAGCTGGTTCCATGACATGATTTACACACTTTCCCCATGATGTTTTTTCTGTTTTCCATCTCTTTTTCATCAATCAGAAATCCTGAGGCCGGTACGTTGGCAAAAGTAGTTGGAAGTGGCTGGTTTTCTGCATTTAAAATCTCGTAAGTACTGCCTTTCACCGGTTGGGGATGGGCATAGGGCAAACCAAAAATCCGCACCCAGAGCCGGCTTCCAAAATCGTGGGTTCGCTCGGCAATAATGTTGTTGTCGGCATCGGTAATCAGGCTGTTGTGACATGTGGCACAGGTTGGGGCTGTAAAGTCTTTTCCCGCCACCCAGGGAACGGAAGAAAAGTTCATCTTCTTTTCAAAATTATCGTAGATGGTTCCGTGTTTGCTCTCTTTGTAAACATTGTAGGCCGGCACATCGGGTTCAAGATGACATTGCCCACAGGTTGAGGGCTTTCGGGCAATTTCGATGGAAAAGCTATGCCGTGGATGACATGAAGTGCAGGCTCCCCGGCTACCGTCGGGATTGATGCGCCCTACGCCCATATTTGGCCAGTTAAGCAAGTTGGGGACATCAATTTCACCCAAATCAGTGTCGATTGTCTTTAAACCAGCCACAGTGACTTCGGTGCCATGACAGGCGTAGCAACTTTCGTTTTCCGATTGTTCTGATCTGAAACAGTGCAAATTACCCGAAGCGTCAAGGGTCTTCAAATCGGTGTAAGTACCCACCAGCAACGAATACAAGGAGTTTTTACGCAAATTGTCAACTGCATAGCCTTTCTTTGAATGGTGATACTGTTCAACCTCCACCTCATGACACGTGGCACAATCGTCGGGCGAAACCACAATGTTGATGTTGTAACCAAAATGCTCAAAATTATCCTGATGCTTCCCTGCATTCAGGCTGTGGCATTCATAACACCCAACCACCACATCGAGGTGTGTTTCGGGGATAACTGCCGAGGAAATTCTTCTTGCAAGTGCGGGATTGGTTTTAGCTGCGGCGGGTGTTATTTTTGAATGTAATCCGGTTTCCCAATCGGACACAATACCTGGGGTTATTGAACTGTGACAGTCAATACATTCCTGCGTTTCAGGGCTGATGGTTACCTCACCGCTTCCGGCAAAACTGAAAAACAAAAAAGCAGTAGCAACTGCTGAGATGGCTGCAATAATTTTACTTTTCATGATTTTTAATATTTCGTTTTTGGTAGTCTTTCATAATCTTCCCAAACTCTTTGTCCTTTTTTCGCCTTTCGGCAACGGTAGATTCAAAGAAAGCCCTTTCCCGTTCGATTTTCATAAAATTATCGTACTGGTTTTTGTCCAGCGAACCGTTTTGGAGGGCTTCCAGCACAGCACATCCGGTTTCGGTTGTGTGGCTGCAATCTTTAAACCGGCATAGTTGTGCCAGGTCGTAAATGGTGTCAAACATGGTGTTTAAACCCTGGGCGGTGTCAGTAATGCCAACTTCACGCATCCCGGGATTGTCGATGAGTATGCTGCCATTATCGAGCACAATCAATTCGCGGTGACTTGTTGTGTGCTTGCCACGGTTGGTGCTTGCGCTAATTTCATTGGTTTTCATTAAGGCTTTACCCGTCAGATTGTTGAGCAGGGTTGATTTGCCAACACCCGACGAACCAAGCATGCAATAGGTTTTCCCTTTTTCGGTGAGCTGTGCAAGGGCATCGTACCCCGCCTGTGTTTGGTTGCTGATGGCTACAACAGGAACATTTTCGATGCGTTGATGAATTTTTTCAAGGATATGGGTAAGTTTCTCTTGCTCAATCAGATCGGTTTTGGTGAGAACGATAACAGGCTTAACTTTCGACGAATAACAGAGGGTGAGGTATCTTTCGAGCCGGTTGATATTAAAATCGCGGTCAACAGCCTGAACCAGAAGCGCATAATCGATGTTGGCAGCAATTATCTGAACTTC
>CALFEP010000051.1 GCA_937950125.1 uncultured Bacteroidota bacterium | reverse complement strand
GCAGGCTCATCGCTGAAATTACCCATGGCAAGGGTCAATAACACCGATTCGGCAGGGTCTAATTCACCATTGTTGTTTCCCGAAAGGTCATTAATTGTGTGTGAATAATAACTCGGACCGGGCAACGAAGTTGCTTCAACTGCTGCCAGCGCATCAATCCTGCCCGATCCTGAATTGTTGTTTTTTCCGGCCACCAATACCTGCGTTGTGGTTTCGATGGTTTGATTGATTTCTTCGGGGGTAAGTAGGTTGTTTTTTTGAAGCATCAGGGCAATCATACCGGCATTTGCGGGTGTTGCCATCGAGGTACCATCCCACCCCGATGCATAGCCTGTATTGCTGTTGTAGGCAAGCGATTTGATGTTTACACCCGGAGCACAAATATCAGGACGAATCAATCCCATTTCGGGCTGGTAGGGATAATCGTTGAAAGGTGAAATGGCCGACCAATCCACCGGTCCACGGCTTGAAAACCCGGCAAGGTTGTCGTTGATGTCGGAAGCACCAACACAGATAATTCCGGAAACGCCCCCTGTAAGGGTTTGATCCGGATGAAGCCATGCCGGAGGAAGATCACCAGGTGTTCTTACGTTGTCAGGAATTGGATATGAAAATTGCTGATCTCCTTCATTTCCGGCAGCCACCGATGCAATAATTCCGGCAGCCAGCGAATTGTTAAAAGTCTGCCGCCATACCGTGCGGTTGACCCCCCACGAATGTTGCCAGCCCAACGAAAGACTCATTACATGTGCACCCTGTTCAACACTGAATTCAACAGCCGACCAAACACCGCTCTCACTGCCGCTTCCTCCCGCATCCAGCACTTTGCAGCACATAATGGTAGCCTCGGGGGCTACTCCGGTTTGCGACCCGGCGGTTCCATCGCCAGCAACCGTTCCGGCACAGTGGGTTCCGTGCCCGTGGTCGTCCATCGGATTATTGTCGTTATTCACAAAATCATATCCATGATAGGGATACTCAGGGTTTGTCCAAACATGGTCGTTCAAATCAACATGGTTGTAGTTTACACCGGTATCAATCACCGAAACAACAATTCCATCTCCGTTAAAACCCAATGCCCACACATCATCGGCGTTAATTTTTAAAACATTCCAGGTAATTTCACGGTTGCCCGGATTTCCTTCTTCATAAAAGGCATTCTTGTTTTCCGAAGGGTCAATAATAATGCGCATTTCGTCATGATCAATCTCTGCAATGTCTCGCCGCAAAGCCAGTTCTTCGATGGCTGCCGGGGTAGCCCAGCAGTTGATGACGTTGGCAATCCAGTAAGTGGTTACTTTTTCTACCGAATTGTAGCGCTGCATCCGGTTCAAATCAGCAATCACGCCTTCCTGCGAAAGCGCCGAAAAATCCTTAAGAACCCTGATAACGTATTGACGACGTTCCTCGCCACGCAACGATCTGACCTGCGAAAGCAAAGTCTGCGAATCGAACTGTGAGGCAAGTGTGATGTTAATTCTTATTAATTCGCCCGGAGCAACATTTTGCATTTGCTCCTGCAATGGGTTGGTAATGATGCCAGAGGTGTTGGCATTTGCAAAAAAGGTAAAGCTGGTAAAAAATAATAGTGTGAAAGCCAGCGCTTTGAAAGTTCTCATCATAGTAATTTGTTAATTTTAATAAATGTAAAGTTTTAGACAAGATAAGTCGCCAAAGGTTGCCCGAAAGGTTGTATTGCAACCCGACGGTCAACTGTATTTTTAGCATTAAAACTGAATATTCATGTATTATGTAAAGAAAATGAAATCAGTGTTTTAATAAACAATTTTTGTGAGCGTTTGTTTCAGGAAAATCAAAAACCAAGTCTAAATTTCCGTTGAATAAAATCAGGGATTCGATTTATGATTATTAAGGCCAGTCTAAAATGGTCATGTTTCTTATTTTGCCACAAAACCTATACTGGGCTTGCCGAAGTAACACAAAAGCCTTCCTGTTGCAGACAGGTTTTAGTGGCCTAAAATTAGTTTTTAGACGGGGCTCATTATTAATAAAAATAACTCGTCAGACAGGCTTCTCCCTTGTAATTGTAAATGTAAATGAAAACATCTCCCGGATAAAGAAATGCAAAATCCCTGACAGTTTCCACAATCTCTGTCCAGTCGTCAGAATATTGATAAACAAACGGCTCCAGATAATTCCACCCGCCGTTGTCGTCAATAATAATCTTACCATTGGCATCGGTTGAAAAATAGCCAAAATTGCCCTGCACAAGTGTGTCGGCAACCGCACCCTTTACCTCGAGCGAATCGAGAAACATCTCTTTTACAGGAAAACCTGTTGAATCGTTAAAGGCAGCCACCCCCCAAACGGTGTGATCGGGTATCCGCATCAGGGTATCGTATTTTACCTGGAGCATTTTAGGACCGGCAATATTTATAACGTACCTGTTGCTGCTGATTTCAATTGTACCCTCATTAACCGAATCAGCCACCATGATTTTGAGCGGAAAATTTCCGGACATCAGATTTCCAAAACTGATAACAGCCTTTGCCGGACCGGATTCTTCGAGGCACAGCGATTGCTTTTCAATATCTACAAGGGTAATATCAAAATTTCCGGTAGTCGTGCTATTGGTGTACCTTATCACATGATTCAGACATGGATATTCCTTTTCGGTGTAGAAAACCAGCTTCAGATTTCGCCCCTGGGTTGTAAGTTCTTCAAAAGGATAAACATTTACTATTTCCAGAGGCAGGTAGCCTTTATTGTCCTTGGTGCAGGAAGACATTGTAAAGGCAATGAGTGTCAGGATTGTAACAGGTGTAAGCAGTTTATTCATTCGGCAGTTTGAGTAATCATGATCAAATTAATAAAACTTCCTCTTCGTAAATTCAAGCAGTTTTGCAAACGATGCTTTGTTCTCATCGTTCAACTTCCCATGTTTTAGCTGATCGATATATTGCAGCGCTTCGTAGTAATTTACCGTTTTGTTCAGGTAGTCGATGCCCTCGTTATACTTTGAAATATCATTGTCAAACAGATCCCTTAAAAACATGATTTTTTCATTAACACCGATAGCCGATTTGATGTCGTTAATCCTGTGGGTTTGCATCCTTGCGGCCAGGCTGTTGTCTGGTGTTTTCTGGTAAACGTCGGCAACGGTTTTGGATGGCGGAAACATTTCAGCAGTACTTCTGGCAACGTTTTTGGCCGGCTGAAAAGAAGGCATTTGAGGCATTTCCTGCTGAATGGGGATTTGTGTGGCGGCATTATTCTCATGGGTAATCCTGGTTTCGGCGCCTTTTTCTTCCACGGGGCCGGCGGTTTCAAAAGTTTCTGCCTGCAATTCCGGTTCTGTTTCCACGGTTATTTCAGGAACCGTTTCCCTGAAAATCATGGACGCAGGTTCCTGATTTTGTAGCATTGGTTTTTTATCCGGCATTTCGTCGCTGCAAACAGGCATTTGATAAACTTTGTCGTAAAGCTGGCGCAAATCGTTCATCAGAATGTCCTTTTCAATTCTCGAAATTCCATGTTGACCTCTGCCTGCCGAATTCCAGCCGGCGTTAATTTTTTCGAGCAAGGCCTGTATTTCGTGTGCAAAAATTTTTTCGTTCATCAACTTTGGTTTTAAGGAAGTGGTTAAATACATTATTCCTTACATTTGCCAACCATAAACGATACAATCGCTGAAAGATTATTTACCAGCTAAAGATCATTTGATTAGCTAAACAGGACGCAATATGTTTCTTGAATACAAAACTGACCCTTCGTCGAGGCGCGGGTGGATTGAAGTGATTTGCGGATCGATGTTTTCGGGGAAAACCGAAGAATTAATCCGCCGATTGAAACGGGCGAAAATTTCAAAACAAAAGGTTGAAATTTTCAAACCGGCAATTGATGTGCGATATCATGTCGAAAATGTGGTTTCGCACGACAGCACCTCCATCCCATCAACACCGGTTGAGTCGGCTCAGCAAATCCTGCTCATGGCCGGCGATGTTGATGTTATCGGCATTGACGAAGCCCAGTTTTTCGACCAGGGACTTGCCTCGGTGTGCGATAAGCTGGCCAACAGTGGCATCCGGGTGATCGTTGCCGGCCTCGACATGGATTACCTGGGCAATCCGTTTGGTCCCATTCCCGGCCTGATGGCCATGGCTGAATATGTAACGAAAGTGCACGCCATCTGCATACGCTGCGGAAACCTGGCGCAATACTCACACCGCACCATTGCCGGCGACAAGCTGGTGGTATTAGGCGAAACCGACAGCTACGAACCGCTTTGCCGCCGCTGCTACCAGGAGGAAAGAAGCCTGAAAATGGGGTAGGGGAAATTTATCTTTTTGATAACAACAAGCCATTTCAACCGGAATTAATTCTGGTAAAAACGATCAAGAGATAACCTTATCGAAAATTGAACTGCGACAGCTCCGACCTATTGGTTTTTCAAGGCCTCTTTCTAATTTAACGCTTTTGTCACCATTCTACTTTTCATTTTCGTTGGCCTTTAACACATTCGTCAAATAATCGGAAAACCAAGCTGTTGTTAGGATTTGGCCTAAAAAATTCATAAGACCCATCATTTTTTT
>CALFEP010000050.1 GCA_937950125.1 uncultured Bacteroidota bacterium | reverse complement strand
GGTTTTTCAAGTAACCAATAATAAACCTTGCTTTCTTACCAATGTTTTTACTCAATAAATACAATATTATCAGGTCTTTATGAATTTTTCAGCAAGCCCTATTATAGCAGGATGGGAAAGTTTCAGTGGATAATCCGGCAGCACCCCAAAAGCCAGGTGCTTTGTGATACCAATGACGCAATATCGGAAAAAATCAGGTCATTTCGATGGCCAAAACAAACGTGCCCAGTTTTGATGAGAAATGACACGAACTTTTACGACAGATCAGGCTTTCTGAAATTGAATGTCAATTTGGTGGAGATTTTTCCGAACGGTCAGAATGTTGGGTTGAAATTGAAAAACAAGATGCATAAAACTGCCCTGTTATCAAACAAGTCTGCTTCATATCACACAATTTCAATCATGAAAGTAACGATTTGAAACGTGCCCGGCCAAACAATGTGCATCACACATGAAATTGTGACCACAATTTGCCTTCTTATTCAACCTGCTATTCTTTTCTATTCAAAAGTTATCGTCATAAACTGCGTGGCCTTTACCAGGTATGATTTGCCTGGTTTCAGGCTGGTTAATCTGTTTACGTTCATGGCCGGCCAGAAGACTCCTGTATCTGCAGCATCTTTAACAATCTCAACAAAAGCCAAGTTTTCACCAAAAAGGGTTATAATGTCTGTTTCCGTTGCTGATAACACCGGCATTAAGTTCCATCCTTCCCATAACATTACACTTTTGGATGTAGGGTAAGGGCCTGTAACAGTAAGTTGTAGCGGTGCACCCATCTTTATTTGGTACCCGGAACTGTAATCCCAGTTCATGAGGGTATTGTCACCCCCTCCCGGAAGATAAACAAGGGTTAAATCCTGCAAAGCAATCACATCATCTGTAATTCCCGATAAAAGATCATGAACGGCGTTATATGCCGGGGCAACATAGGAAGATATTCCATTCCAGCCCTCATTGAGTGTGATGGTGTGGCTTTGCAGTTCAAACACTTCCGGATTGGCCACCAGTTTAACCAGCGAAAAATCCCAGGTCAGGTCAGTGAAGCTGAAGGTCATCCCTGCCAGGTAAATATTCCCGTTCTGTTGGACTGCCATTGCATTTACATCTATTGGCAATTCCATGTCGTTTTCCATTGTTTTAAAATGCGTTGTTCCGAATGAAACGTCGGCACTTCCATCTGTATTAAAAGCGGTTACTGACCAAATGTTGTTGTTAGTAGCGTGAGAAACAAACAGACGGTTGTTTATAAACTCCATGTTACCGGGTGAGGCAGCCGCCTCGTTGTTATATAAAATCAACCCTTCATCACCAAAGTTGTTTGCCGGGGCGCCACTGCCTGGGTCTTTCTTCATTAACCATATCCACCCCTGCGATGAAGTACATCCCATAATATATAAATTGTTGTCTTCCCCAAGGATGATGGATGAGATTTGTTGACCGTTATTAAAACCGGGTCTTGGGTCCACTACAACACCTTGGTTTCCAAAAGTCAGGTCAGGATTTCCGGATGAGGTGAATTTGTAAATAAAATTGTTGTTGGCTACCACACCGCCGTCACCACTGGTTACTGCCACAAAAATACTTCCGTCCCCTCCTGCCGGTGTTATTGTCAAATCTTTGAGTTGTTCGGTGTAACTTTCGGGATAGTTTTGGGCAGAGGAGTAAAAGGTGATTCTGCCTCCAGACCCAAACCCAGGGTCTAAAAGACCGTTTTCAAGGTACCTTGACATGTTGCAACGTGCCGGTACTCCCCACCCTGATTCACATAGGTGACCCGTTCCCCCGGCAAGGATTTTCCCGTCAGGCTGAAGCTGCAGTGCAGATAATTGGTCATTGCTGTATCCTGGCGGTTCTTCAGGCCAGGTAAAATTGGTCAACACAATTCCGTTGTTTCCAAATTCTGTGTCAATGGTTCCATTTTCGTTGTACCGGATAAGAAAAATGCTGGTAGTCACAAGACAAGTGCTTGTACCTGTAATGGCGCTTCCTCCTGCGATTATTTTTCCGTCGGGCTGCACAACCATACAGGTTACAAATTCCGGCTGAATGTCCTGAAAGGTCGTTCTAACGATGCCGTTGTTGCCGAAAGAACTGTCAGGATCGCCATTTGAAGTAAACCGCAACACAACAATATCTACCAACGGGGTTTCTACCAGGCTGAGTTGTCCGTTGTTGGCGGCGCCGACAACAATACACCTTCCGTTATCATCCGTTTTTACATCAGCGGCCCAGTCATCAAGCAGGTTAAGCGACATGTCCGTTTTAAAAATACCGCCCGACCCAAATGTTTCGTCCGGTATCGCTCCCTGCCTTATCAGAAAAGGCTCACTGGTACAAATTTTATTGTACCCGCCTCCGCTGAACATTCTGAAGTTATAATACCCGGACTCCCAAATTCCTGCAAATGAAAGTGTTCCTTCAATATTTTCGTCAATGTACTGATAAGTTATGAAAGAACCGTCATTACCGGAAACCGGGAAAAAACCAATCCAACTTCCCTGAATGCCACTGGCTCCATCATAGGTTATTGTCAGCGGAGTAATTGTTCCGGCAATCTGGCCGGGGATAACAATGTTTTGTGAAACCACAATGTTGCTGATGATAAACACAACCCACAAGGTTAATAATGCTTGTTTTTTTGTCATAAAGTTGTTTTTTTTCGCAAAAATATCAGAGTTTTAATACCATCGACAAGAACCGCAAAAAAATTCTGAGAAATATAGCCTATGACAATGTACCATTCTAACACTTTCCAACAAATACCCACTTACAACAGAATTTTTCTGCGCTGCTTTTAAGGATTATCTGATTTGAAATACTTTTGCTGTGAATTTTTTAACAGAACGATTTACGGATTTTTAAAAGTAAATAAAATCAGGAGTTTATGTACAAAATCGAATCGCACCCCATTTTAGAAGTGCCAAAACCGGAAAAAGTTACCTTTACTTTTAACGGACAGGAAATTGAAGGCGAAAAAGGATTTACCATTGCTGCAGCCCTTCACCAGGCCGGGTTTCCGGTACACAGCCACAGCCTCCGCGACCGCAACCGTAGCCTCGAATGCGGCATCGGCAAGTGCGGCGCCTGCGAAATGTTGGTGGACGGACGGATCAAACGAATTTGCATCACCACTGTTGACAACATACACGAAGTGAGGGAAATACCCCGCGATTTTACTCCGGTTCCCGAACCAATTGATGAAAATACAGCCATCAATGTTTACAAAACCCAGGTGGCCATTGTGGGCGCAGGTCCGGCCGGACTTGCCTGCCGCGAAGAGTTGAACAAAAACGGCGTTCACAATATTGTAATCGACAACAACGACAAAATCGGTGGCCAGTTCCTGATGCAGACGCACCAGTTTTTCTTTTTTGAAAAAGAAAAAAAATTTGGCGGAATGCGGGGTTTCGACATTGCCAAAACCCTTGCCGGTGATGACCTTACGGGAATTTTCCTGAACTCAACCGTTTGGGATATCCTCGAAGGAAAACGGCTGGCTGTCAAAAACATCCGTTCCGAAGAGGTTTTTTACATTGATGCCGAATTCCTGGTCGTGGCTTCGGGAGCGGTTCCTTTTATGCCGACATTCGAAAACGATGATTTACCGGGCGTTTTTACCGCCGCTGTAGTCCAAAAAATGATGAACAACGAGTTTACCCTGTTGGGAAAAACTGTGCTGACCGTCGGGGCGGGAAATATTGGCTACCTCACCTCCTACCAGCTGATGCAGGCAGGAGCAAAAGTAAAAGCCATCATCGAAGCCATGCCCCGCGAAGGCGGATTTCCGGTTCAGGCCAACCGCGTGCGAAGGTTGGGAATCCCGGTAATGACTTCCAAAATCCTGCTCAAAGCCATTCCAAACGAAGACCACACGGGCATTACAGGCGCTGTTATTGCCGATTGTGAAAACTTCAAACCCATCCCGGGAACCGAAAAAGTGATCGACGGCATCGATGCGATAAATATCTGCACCGGCCTCGTTCCCGACGACCAATTGCTGATAAAAGGCAAAGAACTGTTTGGCCGGAACGTTTACGGCGCCGGCGACGCCATCCGCATTGGCGAGGGGACCAGCGCCGTTCTTCGCGGCAAACAGGTGGCTTATGAAATTCTGGAAGACATGGGCGAAAGATACGACTACGACGCCTTCCTGTCGGTTTCAAAGGAATACATCGACTCGCAGCAACACCCGACCCGCGTCATCGAAAATCCGTTCAAACCCTCAAAAGAAAGAATGGAAGCCAAGCCTTTTGTGCTGATTGATTGTTTGTACGGTTTTGCCTGCAATCCCTGCGAGTTTGCCTGCCCGCACGGCGCCATCACCAAAACTTCTACCAGCACCGTTCCCAAAATTGATTTCGAAAAATGCATCGGCTGCATGGACTGCGTTTTCCAATGTCCCGGACTGGCTATTTTTGGTTATAGCCTGAAAAAAGACTGGCTGTTTCTGCCCATCGAGTACGAAGTACAGGAAAAATCGGAGGTGTTTTTGGTGGATAATAACGGGAAAAAATTAGGCGAAGGCATCGTTGAAAAAATCCTCCGCAAATCCAACAAAACCCACATTGCCCGCGTGAAATCGCTGGATGTTCATGGTGAAAACCTCACCCATGTCCGTGGTTTTATTGTGAAAGAAAATTACCCACAACCCGTTGAGCTGAAACCCGACCATATCGACATAAAAGCCGAAACCTACGTTTGCCACTGCGACGATGTGAAGCTGGACGAAATCCTCGAAGTAATCGGCGACAGGAAGTTTATTTCGGTGGACGAGGTAAAACACACCACACGCCTGGGAATGGGCGCATGCCGCGGAAAACGCTGCATCAAGCGTTTAAAGCAAACGTTGGCCGGAACGGGCATTTCCATTGTGGGCGACCCAACACCGCGCGGCCCGCTCTCCAACCAGGTTTCGATGGGTGAATTGTATCCCCGCAAGGTTCACGAAAAAATAATCACCGGCGTAAATGGCAACAAACCCCGCAAGGTGGAGGTAAAATCGCTGGTGGCCGGCGGCGGCATTGGCGGAAGCGCTTTGTTCAGGTATCTGGCGGAAGCCGGGCTGAAACCGGTACTTGTCAATTATGGCCGTGGCGCTTCGTGGCGTAACATTGCCGGGGGGCGTCCCAATTTCAGCCTGCCCGAACTTTCGGACATCGCCGAAAAAAACCTGCAGATTTTTAAAGACCTGCAACAAATCCGCAATATCGATTACCGCCCCATCAATTACGTCACCTTTGCCCACGACGAGGTCATGTACAAAGCCCTCGAAGCTTCGATGGCCTGGTCGGATGCGGTGATGATTGAGCCAAAGGATTTTCAGAAAGAAATTTCCCCGTTTTTCAACCCCAGCCTCAAGACTTACCAGGCTGCGCTGATTACACACAACTGCTGGCAGGCCACGCCCGGCCGCGTGGTTGACCTGATCCGCCAGTTAGGGATCGAAAATGGCGGAACGGTGATGGAAGACTGCGAGATGATCGACCTTCGCAAGGAGAATGGAAAATACTACGTCCTTGTAAAAACCCACAGCAAAGAATACATCGAGTATGAAACCGAAATTTTTATCAATGCGTTGGGGCCACAGGGCGATAAGTTTGCCAAAAAGGTGGGCGCCGAAACGGGCATTTACCCCGTAAAACACCAGGCATTCATCACCCGCCGGCTGCCGTTCATGGGAAAAGACGGCATCCCATTGCCGATGATGATCGACCGCCGGAAATACAAGGGTTTTGTGGCGGTTTACGGCCAGCAGTTGGGCGAAACCGGCCAGGTGATTGGCTGCGCCTCCCCACAGATTGACCCGATGGAAACCGATAAAAACCTGAAAATAAACTCCAAAGAGTTTCTCGAAATCGTTTCCGAAATCTTTGTTGACTGGCTTCCCGAACTTTCCTCCGTTGGCTTCCAGGCTGTTTGGGCCGGCTATTATGTGGAACCCCGCATGGTATTAGACCCTGATCTTGGTCTGTTTATCGGCATGCGCGGCCAGGGCTTTATGCTTGGCCAGTATCTTGCTAAAATGTACGTGGATAAACTGTTGGGAAACCCGGTTCCTTCATACTTCGACAGGCTTACGATGAAGGGGGATGG
>CALFEP010000049.1 GCA_937950125.1 uncultured Bacteroidota bacterium | reverse complement strand
CCTTCGGTTGCAGTTGCACGTTTGGTGGTTGAGGCCATTCCACCGTAAAAAATGCTGATTTTTTCAACTTTGTTTTCATTGGACAATTGCAAGCTGTAACACGCTGATACCGAGGAAATGTCGAGATCGTGGCGCTTTGAAATTTTGTAACTTTTCACCACCTGGTTTTCCAACGGTTTGGGAATAATGATCAGTGTAATAATTTCATCAGGTTGCAAACTGGTTTTTCGGTATTCTGTAATGAAATCTTCCAGCAAAAGTTCTCTTTGCAGGCTGCTTCCCAACAAACTTACCTTGGCACCCAGCGACATGAGCACGGGCAATGTGTCGCCAATAGGCGAGGCCGAACCGATGTTTCCGCCAAGCGTAGCCAGGTTTCTTATCTGGAGCGATCCGAAAACCGAAAGTATTTCGGTAAGAACCGGCAGCCTGCTTTGGCAATAGTTTTTCACCTCTTCGAGCGTGGTTCCGGAACCAAAAACAATGTTGGAATGGTCTTCGACAATGAGTTTCAGTTCATCAACCCCCGACAAATCAAGTATTTTGTGAAGGAACTGATGTTTTTTGGTTTGCAGCAGTGCAGCATCAGTCGATCCGTTAATTATGAGCGCATCCGGATGTAAATTCCTGACTATGAGCGCTTCTTCAATACTGAATGGTTTAAAATATAGCTGTCCTTTTACCGATAATCGGAGGGTTTCATTGGTGTTAATTTTTCCCAGCATTTCCAACACTGCCTCCTCTGCTTCTTCAAAATGATCGGATTTATCTTGTGAACAGGCTTCGTGGCAGGCTTCGATGATGGAACGGTAGCCGGTGCAACGGCATAAATTACCAGTTAGGGCATCTTCAATGGTTTCTCTCTCAGGATTTTTGTGATTTTTAAACAAGGAAAACATGGTCATTACTATCCCCGGCGTGCAATATCCACACTGTGTTCCGCTGGTTTTTATCAGGGCTTCCTGCACAGGATGAAGGGTTTGTTGTCCTTTTTTAGTAATAGCCAGGTTTTCAACAGTAATGACCCATTTACCATGAATCATGGGTAAAAAAACCAGGCACGAATCCACATTCCTGTAACTCAGCCCGCCTCGTCCGTCAGACTCGGCAATCACCACCGTGCAGGCGCCACAGTCGCCTTCAGCACACCCTTCTTTCACACCCTTGTGCCCTTCGATGCTCCTCAAATAGTTGAGTAGGGTAGTGGTGGGCAATGGCGCCGCCGCATCACTAAAATCGATAGTGATAATCTGATTATCAAGAATAAACTGAATTTCATTTGACTGTAACGACATTTCTCGACTTTTAATTCTGAAATGACAAATGTATAAAAATCGATTATCCAAATGGTGAAATATGCTGATGTTTACGGTAAAGATGTAAGGCCAAACGGAGTCAGGGGCAGATAAAAGTTTAATTTTGTTTTTCATTTCAGAAATGGGGAAGATGTGGTTTGTTAGCGTAAAGTATTGTCTGACAATAAACAAAATTTAATAATCATGAAAATTAGGCTTAAAATTTTGTCGGGATTTTTATTACTTGTTGGTATGTTAATTATTGCCGGAGTATTGGGGATTGTTGAGTATAACAAGTTGAGTAAATCGGTGGAATCGTTGTTAAGCGACAATTACAGGAGTATTGAAGCGAGTATGGCCATGTTGGAAGCGCTTGAACGGGAGGACAGTGGAATTTTGCTGTTTTTGATGGGACATAAATCTGAAGGATCGGAAATTATTAAAAGCGGTGATTCGCTGATGAAAGTAAGTTTCGATGTGGCCAGAAACAATCTTACCGAACAAAATGAAAACATTTATATCGACAGCATCGAAAAAAGCTATGATGAGTTTAAAAATTTATGGAGCAAACTGTTGGTTTCACAAGAAATGAACGACCAAATGAATTGGTATTTCGACCAGTCGCATTCCAAATTTCTGGAAACCAAAAGACAGGTCAGAAATTTATTGGTATTGAATCAGGCAGTCATGTACGACGAATCTTTTCATTTGAGCGAAAATGCCCGTCGAGCCGTGATGCCAGGTGTGGTGGCAATAGTGGCAGCTCTCGTGTTTGCACTGCTTTTCAACTTTTTCATCAATTATTATTTTGTTTCTCCGATTAACCGCATCATCAAGCGAATTCAGAATTTTACTTCGGCTGAGTCGAACTTTGATGCACAAATTGAAACAAAAGATGAGTTGAGAAAGCTCGAAGACGCCATCCGTAATTTGATTTACAAACTAAAAAGACATTGATTATGAGAATACCAATAGTTATCCGACAGATTGGGCTGGTGTTGGTTATCAATGCTTTATTTCTTTTTATTTCATTTTTAATATCCTGGATCAACAACGAATCCTCGACGGTTGCCTTGCTTTATGCTACCTTCATTACCTTGTTGTTTGGGTTGTTCCCGCTGGTTTTCGTTCCTGGATCAAGTTATCTTTCGACACTTGAAGGAATTTCAATTGTTGTATTTGGGTGGATTGCCACTTGCCTTACCGGCACGCTTCCTTACGTGATCTGGGGAGGAGAATTTACTTTTGTCAATGCCTGGTTTGAAAGCGTTTCGGGATTTACAACCACTGGCTCATCAATATTGGCCGACGTTGAATACCTGACATCGGGTTTGTTGTTCTGGCGTTCGTCAACGCACTGGATTGGAGGGGTTGGCGTAATTGTTTTTGCTTTGCTTATTCTCCCGCCTTCGGCTACCTCGCACCTGGTTTTGTTAAATGCCGAAATTTCAGGACTTGCCAAACAAAATTTCAGGAGTAGAAGCAAACAGATTGTAAGAATTCTTGCCTTGGTTTACATTGGGTTGACACTTTCAGAAACCTTGCTATTATGGATTTTCGGAATGTCGTTTTTCGATGCGATAAACCATGCCTTTGCCACAATAGCCACAGGTGGTTTTTCGACAAAAAACCTAAGTATTGCTGCCTATCAAAGTGTTGCTATCGAAGTAATTATAATGTTGTTCATGTTGTTTTCGGGCATTCATTTTGGGTTAATTTATGCAACTTTTACCGGTAGCAAAGACAACATTTTCAGGTCGCCAATCGTAAAATATTACCTTTTGGTAATGGTTGCCGGAATTTTTCTAGTAACTTTAAAATTGTATTATTCCGATTTTGGAAGTTTGGCGCACTCACTCCGGTACGCTGCTTTTCAGGTAATTTCGGTGGGCACTACTACAGGTTTCGCCACTATTGATACTGCCATGTGGCCGTTTTTTACAATTCTGGTGTTAATTTATTTTACAATCCAATGTGCATGTGTAGGTTCAACATCAGGGGGATTGAAATTTGACCGTGTTTTTATCTTTTTCAGGTCAATTGGACGGCAGATAAAGCTTATTCAGCATCCCAGGGGTGTTTTTCAAACCAGGGTCGGAAAAAAAATTGTTACCGAGGAGATTGAAAACCAGACACACATGTTTATTTTACTTTACCTCTTCATTGTATTTATAGTTACACTGGCACTGACAGCTTACAACATCGATCTGCTTACTTCATTTTCAGCATCGGTCACAACCATTGGAAATGTCGGACCTGGGTTTGGCGGAGTTAGCTCCCTTGGAAATTTTGGACAATTACCCGACGGGGCAAAATTAATTCTCTCGGTCAATATGCTGCTCGGCAGGCTTGAAATTATGAGTATCCTCTCGCTTTTCTTCATCAAATCGTGGAGATAAAGTTTGAACAATCAGGCATTGTGATAAGGCTGATTGTTGATAATGGTTAGCGCACGATAAAGCTGTTCCATGAAAATCAACCGAACAATCTGATGCGAAAAGGTCATCCGTGACAGCGAAACCATTCCGTGAGCCTTTTTATAAACCGATTGTGAAAAGCCATAAGCCCCACCAATTACAAAAGTTAAAACCTTAACCCCGGAATTCATTCTGCCCTGAACAAAACCTGCAAACCCTTGCGAGTCGTATGTTTCGCCTTTTTCATCCATCAAAATGACAAAAGAATCCTCCTTCAGATATTTAAGAATGAGTTCTCCTTCTTTCTGTTTAAACGCATCACCACTCAGGTTTTTGGTGTTTTTTAATACAGGTATGATAATGTCTTCGAAAGGTAAATAGTTGGTAATGCGTTTCTTGTACAATTCAAAGCCGTCGGTGATGTACTTTTCCTGGTCTTTGCCAACCTTGATGAGCTGAACTTTCATAGAAACTGAGTTTTTTTACGGGCTAAAAGTAGGTAAACAGCAGGTAACCATAATGATGTTTTTGGTAAATTATTCATTATGAACTTAATAAAATTTGTTTTTCCTTTAAAGTATTGGCGGATAGTTGGTTTATTGCACACTTTCACAGCTTTTAATCTCTTGCCGTGGATTCGGCTTCGTTTTTGACATGTGAAATTTACCTGCCTCAACTTGCAAGTAAAATTTTAAATTTGCAGCACATTGTTTTCGTTTTATGAATGAAAAGTATCAGAAAGCAAATTTTGGTTTGCATTTTGATTTTCGATGTAAAAAAAAACCGAAGGAAATCAGTGGGTGATTGTTGGTTTGAGAGAAACAATTTTATGCAAGTTGCTTTTTTGCCAGGAATAATAGAATAAATCAGATAAAAATATGAACCTGAAACATTTAACATTTATTTGGATGTTGATGACTTATTTCCTGCCCGGCGTTTACGCACAGGAATCAACCACCATCAATGATATTACGCTTGCCATACAGCAGGCCGATGCTTCGAAACTGGCTGAAAATTTTCATACTACCATCGACCTGCTGATTCCTGACAGCGAAGGAATGTACAGCAACAAGCAGGCTGAACAGATTTTGAAGCAATTTTTCAAACGCAATCCTGTCGAAAAATTCACCCTCAGTCACCAGGGTAAGTCCAACGATGGTTCCACCTACCTCATAGGAACTTACAGAACCACCAGCGCAGCTTCGTTCATGGTTTACGCACTGATTAAAAATAGCGGAGCCGGAGAGCGGTTGCATGAACTCAGGTTCGAGACGGAATAAATATTTTGGTGTGATTTGGGTTTTCAACAAATATTTTTACTGATTATCAAATAATTGAAATGACTATTGAAAAATTGATAGAAGAAGCATTGGCTGAAGATTTGGGAAGTGGTGACCATACCTCATTGGCGACAATTCCTGCAAAGGCAAAGGGTACAGCCAATCTTCTGATAAAAGAAGAAGGTGTTGTTGCCGGGATAGAAATTGCCAGGATGGTTTTTTCTAAACTTGATCCTTCGCTTCAGTTTGAAGCATTTTTAACCGACGGTACTGATGTAAAAAAAGGTGATGTTGGTTTTTGCGTTGCCGGGTCATCGGTATCGATACTTTCGGGAGAAAGGCTTGCCTTGAATTTTTTACAACGGATGAGTGGAATTGCTACTGCAACCCGAAAAATGAATTCGCAGCTCAAAGGATTGAAAACCAAACTACTGGACACACGTAAAACCACTCCACTGCTCCGTGAAATCGAAAAAATGGCCGTCAGGGCTGGCGGCGGCGCCAATCACAGGATGGGTTTGTACGACATGATTCTCATAAAAGACAACCATGTTGATTTTTGTGGCGGTATTGCACAGGCCATTCATGCAGCCAAAAAGTACCTCGAATCTGAAAAACTGAATTTGCAGATAGAAATTGAGGTACGCAATTTTGATGAGCTTCGCGAAGCGCTTCGCATAGGCGGTATCAACAGAATTTTAATCGACAATTTTAGTGTTGAAAATTTGAAAACTGCTGTTGAAATGGTTGGTGGACAATTTGAAACGGAGGCTTCCGGCGGAATTACCCTACAAAATGTGAGGAAATATGCCGAAACGGGCGTTGACTACATTTCGTCAGGCGCTTTGACACACCATATCAAAAGCCTCGACATGAGCCTCAAGGCTGTTCATAATTTAATTAAGTAAATCGAAAGTGCTTCATCCTGAAAACAAATACCTCGCTTTTTTGGGCAAAAGCAATGTCCGGTACCTTCGCAACACCATTGCCTATTTTATCAGGGTATTCCGCAGGATAACACTCCCCGGGCTCGATGGTCAGCCATTGTTGAGTGTTTTACAGTTCTTTGTCAAGGGTTTGTTCGAAGGAAGGCTCACCACAAGGGCATCGTCCATCTCATTCGACTTTTTTTTGGCACTGTTCCCAACCATTCTCGTATTTTTTACCATAATCCCGTTTGTCCCCGTTAAGGATTTCCAGCCAACATTGTTGCAACTGATGCAGGACATGATGCCCAAAACATTGTGGCCTTACGTGAGTTCAACACTCGAAGAAATCATTATCCGGCCCCGTTCCGACCTGCTTTCACTCGGTTTCGTCCTCGCGCTTTACTTTTCGACCAACGGCGTAAATTCGATTATGGAAGGTTTCAATTCGACCTACCATATTATCGAGCAACGGTCGTGGTTCCGGCAAAGGTTGGTTTCGTTCTTTTTAGTTATCGTCATTTCATCCATGGTGATTGTTGCCATCACCCTGCTGATTGTTGGCGGGCAGGTGATGGATTTCCTGGTTTCGGAAAACATCCTTACGGATGGCCTTACCATTGTTGCCATACAACTCAGTCGTTGGTTGCTTACCATAGCGCTGTTTTTATTTTCCATTTCGCTACTTTACTATTTTGCTCCTGCAAAAAAACGGGAGTTCAGGTTTATTTCGGCAGGCAGCACATTAGCTACCTTTTTGATGATTCTCAGCACCTGGGCATTCAATTTTTACATTGTCAATTTTTCGCAATACAACGCCCTTTACGGTTCAATAGGAACCCTGTTGATTTTTCTGCTTTATGTAAATTTCAACTCCATCATCATTTTAATTGGTTTTGAGCTGAATGCCAGCATTTCGAGCGCCAAAAGCGCCAGCAACCTGAAATAGCCGGTTTTCAATCTTCCTGAAAATTGCTTCGACTCCCTTTTTTAAGAAAACAGTATAACTTGCTCATTTAAAGCTATTCTGTTCTCAGGCACAAAAAGACAACCGTTGTAACCTTTGAATTTTCGTTTACTTTTGCGCCAAAGGCTGATTATTATGATATTTCATTCGGTATTTTGGCTGGTAATGAGGTTAAATTATTGAATTTAAAGCAAGTTGTTGGAATTTAGTTATTTATAAAATCAGGATCATTTATGCGGATTTTAATGGTTTTGGCAAGTGAATTTCCTCCCGACATCAGGGTAGAAAATGAAATTTCGGCACTTCAAAAAGCTGGTCATGAAATTCATCTTTCCTGTCAAACACGTTCAGGACGAAAGGTTTATGAAGTTACTAATGGTCTGGTCATTCACCGAAAGCCAATTTCAACATTTATTTACAAATCTGGTGTTGGTGCTTTGCGTTTTTCATTTTATTTCCGTTTTTGGAAAAGGTTTCTCAATGAACTGATTTCGCAGGTTAAGTTTGATGCCATCCATATTCACGACCTGCCTCTGGCCAGTATTGGCAGCGAAATGGCTCAGAAAACCGGAGCTTCATTTGTTCTTGATCTGCACGAGCATTGGCCGAGCTTGTTGGAAGTGAGTACCCATACCAAATCTTTCCTTGGAAAATTCTTGTCGAAACATGACCAATGGATGCGTTATGAGCTGAAAATGTGTAATCTGGCAAAAAGCATCATTGTGATTTCTGATGAATTTAAGCAACGTTTGGTTGGATTTGGCGTGGCCAAGGAGAAAATTCATGTGGTGTCGAATACGCTTAACCTCGATGTTGTGAGGAACATCAATCGGTTACCAAAGTCGGATCATTTTGAGCTGTTTTACGGTGGCGGAATTAACCGGCATCGCGGATTGGAAATTGTGATTGATGCAATTCCTGAAATTATTAAAACCATTCCCAACTTTCGTTTTAAAGTTGTAGGTGATGGAAATTTTCTTGGTGAACTAAAACGGCAGATCGAACTGAAAGGCATTGCAAATCATGTGGTATTCACAGGTTATCAGCCTTTTACCAGTCTTATGGAACAACTTTCTTCATCAAGTGTTTCGATTATTCCGTTTTTGAAGACTAATCATTCAGAAATTGCAGTGCCTCACAAAATATTCCAGTACATTTACATGGAAGTGCCCGTACTTGCTTCAAATTGCAGCACAATTACCCGCATTATCAACGAAACAGGTGCAGGGCTTGTGTATGAATGGAATTCAAAAACTGATTTTGTCGAAAAAATCATCGAACTGTACACTAACTATTCTTATTGGAACAGCAAAATGCCCAAGGCAAAAGAAATGGTTTTGGAAAAATACACCTGGCAGGTTGACTCCCAGGTGTTGTGGGAGATTTACAATTCAAAGCGTTGAAATTGAAATACGAGCTCAGTCTAAAAACTATTTTTTGGCCACTAAAACACCAAAACACAAAATTCCTCGAAATGTTATTACATTGGAATTCATTGTTTTGTATGATTTAGAGTTTTTGTGCCTGCCTGTAGCAGACAGGTTTTTGTGGCAAAATAAGAAACATGACCTTTTTAGACTGGACTCAAATATCAAATTCCGAAAATTAAAACTGAAGGCCTTCTGAATGATATTTCGCTGATAAACAAATTATTCCTTGATAAATTTACCCGTCTTAACCATTAAATCACCCATTGAAAATGAATAATAGAATACTCCGGCAGGATAGGCTGATAAATTGATTTTGTGCTCCCCGTCGGATACTTTTTCTATTTCAGCAACGGTCTTCCTGTCGGATATGGTGATTGTTAACACCCCGGTTTTAGATTCAAGACCCGTCACATTAAAGGTGATTTGGTTATTCGTTGGGTTAGGAAATACCTGAATAGTTATGGAATTGTCAGTTGTAATTGTATGATTTTCAACTCCAGTATTTAAATCCTTCAAAAAAATTGTTCCATTAGTTCCACAAATTAATAATCTGGAAATGGAGGGTATGTAACAAAATTCTTTTAGAATTTCCGTTGTACTTATTTCTTCCTGTTCCCACGATACTCCGCCATCTGAGGTATGTAAAAGTATTCCTTCCGAGGCAGAAGCATAACCCTCATTATTGTTTAAAAAGTAGAGATTCCGGAAATC
This sequence comes from uncultured Bacteroidota bacterium, assembly GCA_937950125.1. Classification (GTDB taxonomy): domain Bacteria; phylum Bacteroidota; class Bacteroidia; order Bacteroidales; family 4484-276; genus CALFEP01. The sequence continues at coordinate 907 of CALFEP010000049.1, read as the reverse complement.
GGTCTGGCCTGAAAAGCAGCTATTCCAGGTAATGCCTCCATCAATTGTTTTTAAAAGAGTGCCATCCAACCCACAAATAAAACCAGTATCACATGAAGGGAAGGCAATGGAGGAAAGATTTGTGGTAACACCAGTATTCATCAAAAACCAGCCATATCCAAAGTTTGGCGTTTTGTAGGCTCTGCCGTTATCTCCCACAATAAATCCATTTTGTTTATCCACAAAAGCGATATCTCTCAGCCAAACATTTGCACCTACAATGTTTGGTATTTGAACCCATGATTGACCTTGCGTATTTGATGCAAAAACAGACTCAAATTGTCCGGCAACATAAATTTGATCAAGTGACAAAATTTTTAAACCACGTGTACAGTATCCAAATGAATTATAAAATTCCCAGGTATCACCACCATCCATACTTCTGTACATAGCGCCAAAATCAGAGATAGCCAGACAAAAATCCTCTATAACATCAACATGAAAAATCTTCTCTGTTGTCAAAATACTTGTTATCCAGGTTTCTCCCTGGTCTTCACTTTTAAGTACAACTCCATCCCATCCTCCGCAAAGAATAAATCCATTTTGTGACCTTGACATGGTCAATAAATCAACCTCTGTCCCTGAATTTACCTGAATCCATTGTGAATAAACACTTTCTGAAGTGCAAATGATGGCTGATGCGATTAGCAGCGTGTAAAATACTTTTTTCATAGCATTATTATTTTATAAAAAAGAGATTGTTTTACCTGGTAGTATAAAATATCACCGTTCAGGCAAAGTTAAATAATATTTTATCCTGATAATTTATCCAGTAATTCTATTTTTATGAAATTCATTTTTACACTACACCACATTGAATGTAATGAGACATTGAAAGATAATCCGATTTAAAAATTAATACTTTTGC
>CALFEP010000048.1 GCA_937950125.1 uncultured Bacteroidota bacterium | reverse complement strand
AACAGCCTTCATCAAACACATTTTTTACAAAACTAAAAAAAACGTCGGTTTTTTTAAAAATGGCCACCCGTAAAAAAAAACCTGCCAGCCCAATGAATTGGACTGGCAGGTTTTGTTGAAAACACAAATGTTTGATGAAAGAATTACTGTATTACCAACCGCTTTATCACAATTTGATTTTCAGATGCGATTTTCAGCAGGTAAATGCCCGTCTGCAAATCACTGACATCCAGTTGAGTGGTCGGGCTGGTGATGGAAAAGGTTTTTACCAGTTTACCCTCGGCAGTGAGGAGGGTTGCGGTTAACCCTTTTTCTAACCCTGACAGGGTTTGAAACCCTGTCAGGGTTAATGTAACAACCTCCTTCGCCGGATTAGGATAAATCTCAACAGATGCAGCCAGGTTATTTTCTCCTAAACCTGTTGAGGATTCCTTAAATCCGCTGATTCCCGAAAGACCATTTATATAAAACAGCCCGTCAGCGTTCGGGAAAGTAGGATTGAAAGTGGCGGTGAGTTCTTTTTCAGCGTTGTCGCCAAGGCTGAAACTCCTGAAACGCAACAATTCACCTTCCATCAGGCCATCGTTTTCCGCGGTGATAGGTTCGTCACCATAAACTGTCAGCAAAATGTTCTCGCCGGTCTTTTCCAGCGCAGCATATCCCACGCAGTTGCCCTGGCTGTCGAAAGCGCCGATGTAGTCAGCATTTGGAAGGTCTTTTACAGCTTTGGCTGAAAGAGAAATCAGGTGGAAATTGGAGTTCCTGGTGCAAGCCCAAGGTCCAGGTGCCGGAGGTTGGGGATAGATGCCGTCGAATGAGAACCCACTTAATTCCGGGTACGACAAGGTTACGGGATTGACCAGATTCACCAGGTAACCTTTCCCCGGAGCGAGCTCTGTCAGGGTATAAATCTGGCCATTTGGCCAGTAAACAAAGTTGTTGTAAATATCGAGCATGTACAGAATGTCAGTTGACGGGCTGTCGAAAAGCTGACTCAACGGGGTGGTCTCATTGGTCAAAACCGGAATCAGGTGCAGGCCGCTGCCAAAATTCACTGTATTTTCATCCAGCGCATCTCCTCTAACAACCAACTGGTCGGCCATTGCCATTTTAACCTTGTATCCCAAATTCACCTCCCATGTATGAAGTGTGTTGATGCTGAAGGGTGGCGGGGCATAAATTCCGTTGACACCAGAAAGAATCACCAGGCTATTGGCACCCACAAGATCCGACATCATATTAACCACATCGGGATCAACCGGGTCGAGAAACGATGAAATGTACGACCATCCCTGCGGTATGTTGATTTCCTGTACACTCAACAATACTTCAATACTTGATATGCCTGATTCAAAATCCTGATCGTCTTTGGCTTTTGCCTGAATGGTGTTGATGCCCGGCACAAGGGTAAGGGTTTTAGTCCATGAACCGGTGCCGGTGGCTGTCTGCCAGATGCCGTCGTTGAGTTTCACCCGGATCTCTTCAAGGTCGCCATCTTTATCTGATGCAGTACCCTCCAGGTTCAGTTCATATTCATACACTTTCGTATGATTGGCCGGACTGCTGATGGCCAGGGTTGGCGCCCTGAACCCCTGAACCCCGCTAAAAACAGAAAATGTGTTCAAATCGGTGGCCTCAAAATGGTGATCATCTGTGTCAACCCTGTTATAGTGCAGCCAGTGTGTCACTTCATCGCTCTTGTATTTACCCCCGTCGATAGAGTCTTCATTCCCGGTTACATCCGATTCATCGTACCAGAAAGAGATGTCGTACAGTACGTTGCTCAGTCCACTGGCTTCCACTTCCCAGTAACGGTTCAGGTAATTGGGAAAGTCAGGCCCAGTATTGTTGTCCGGGTGCGCTTCGGGTTTGAGCCTTACACTGATCTGACCGTCGCTGAACGTGGCCTGTTTCAGGTTTACAGTTACAGGCGAATAAACCGGATTGGTACCGAAATTTCCCACCGGAAATTCAAATGTGCCCAGCTGGTCGTACATCTTGATAACATAGCCTGTACTGGTGGCATCCACCCATGTGCCCGGTGCTTTGGTTTCGACTATTACTGCATTTGGGCCCAGTATAAGGTTGTTCTCACCTATGATCAGCGCTCCCAGCGATAACACAAGTTCGTCTTCCACATAGACCTCACCTTCCAGTACCAATCCGCCGGGATTATCCAGCACAAGGTTCGGGTAGGTTCCCGGAGCCACAATCTGAGGTTCGGTACTTTCGTAGTGAACAGTGCCGTTTCCCGTGATCGTCCCATTGTTGATGAAAATCGCCTCGATATACAGGTCTCCGTAAACATCGAGCGTGCCATCGAGGGTGAAATTATATTTTACCCTGACTTCCGTATTTTCGGGAATCTTCACCGTGTTGGAAGCCGGGCAGTACAGGTTCTCGAACTTCGTCGTACCTGTGCCGCCCAATTCGTGGACCGCTCGGGTACCGTCTTCGGTTATCACCAGCCCGATCGTGTCGGTGCCGACGAAAACGTCTCCGTTACTATTGTTAAAAAAACTGCCCCGTACGGTGAGCGTGCCGTCGAGGTACAACTCACCGTCGGTGGTGCCGTTGTGCTGGTTGCTGTAGTTGCCGGTCTCACCGGATATCACCACTTCCGCGTTCTCCTTTACCACGATCCTGGCACCGTTGTTTTTGATGCCCTGGGCGACGAGAATTGAAGGAATAAATATTGCTATTGATATGATCGTTTTTATTGTTCTCATAATTTATTGTTTTAAAATGTTCTTACGGCCCTCACCCTAAGGGTTGTATTTTTATTGTTTTCTGATTTCCAGGTATATGCTTTATTTTTATCATCACCAGTAGGAGTTGGAGGAATTGGAATCATATTCATACTTGCAGGTTTTTGTGAAGATGTCCAGTAATCATTTACGCCACTGACATCAATAGCAGTACCACCATTTGCAACCAAAGCGGCATCTACTGTTGTTTTATTGGCTTTAATGGCGTTTATCTCCCCTTGAGAAGGGAGAAACCAATCAGTATAACTTCCATCACTGTAATTATCACAAATCCTTGCAGCAATGCCGCTTTCAGCGCAACCAGCAATTATGTTGGTCGTGTTGTTTTTACCAGATCCGATTGAAGTACCACTACATCCTGTTAATGCGGTACCATAGCATCCCCATTGTGCCGAAGTGCTTTGGTCGTTAAGGGCACAAACCATGCCCCCACCGCTGCCGTCAAGGTAAAACACAATACCCCCCTCGTGATAACTGCCAATACCTAAAAGCGTTGTCGCATCGGTTAACTGATAACAAATTTTATTATCTCCTTCATCTTTCACCACCAGATTAAAATAATATTTTGTACTTGGATTTAAACCGGTCACCGTTCTGGTTGTGATATCTTTTACAAATGATCCAAAAGGCGTACCGTTGGATTCACAATCTGCAACTGTACTAATATTATCTGATGTGGATCGATATACCAGATACTGAATGTTTTGCTGCAATGATTCGACATCTGTAGCTTTTGTCCAACTCAAAATTACCGAACTTGAAGTGATTGTACCGACATTTATTAATCCGCTATTCCCAGCCACGGGGGGATCATCATTCGTCAATGTTGTAAAATCGGCCATCAGATAAGATGCCTTGTTTTCAGCTCCATCCTTCACAACTACATTAAAATACCATGTTGTCCCGAATGTCAGACCATTAACTGATTTACTATTAATATTCGCAGTGAAGGATCCGACTGGCGAACCGTTTGATTCGCATTGACTTACTGTTGAGATATCATCAGAAGCAGAATAGTACACCAGGTATTGCAGGCTTGGTTGGGAAGTGATATCGTCGTTGGCGTATGTCCAGCTCAGAATTACTATTGAGGTCCCTGTGAAACTCGATGTAATTTCACCTGAGTTGCCCGGGATAGGGGGATCATCAGTATCAGTGGTGTTCCAGGTATTATGGTAAGCAGACTTTAACCCTGCTTCATCCTTGACGAGAACATTAAAATAGTACAGTGTCCCAGCGGTAAGGCCTGTAACCTCTTTTGTTGTAATATTTGCTGCATAGGCACCAAACGGATTGCCGTTTGCTTCACAGGCCGATACGGTTGATATATTATTACTCATTGAATAATATACCTGATATTCCAGACCGGCCTGAAGGGTGATATCATCGGTAGCTGCCGTCCAATTAAGTGTAACACTGCTGGTGGTTTGGTCAGTACTTACAATCAGGCCGCTATTCCCAGGATTAGGGGCCTGGTTTATGGGCAGTATAGCATGGCAATATACATAATTTTTTTTGTTGCCTTTGCCATCTTTTACAATAACGTTAAAGTAATAATCCGTACCAGGCAGCAATCCTCCTGAGACATCTTTTGAATTGATATTAGCTACGTAATTATCCAACCCGACTGCCCATGTTTCCATGTTCCCAACACCACTGAGCATATCGAAAGCCACATCGCTATAAACCCTGTATTCCAGTTGAGATACCGGAGTTTCTGCATCTGAGGCGTAGGTCCAGTTAAGCCGGATAATGTTTCCACCAGGGTACGAAGCTTCTATTATTCCGGAATTTCCAGGAATAGGGTCGGTGTCAACATATTTTATATTGTCTTTTTCAACACCCCCCACCGATTTCACAACCCCGGATGATACACTGCCAACAGTAGCTTCGGTATAGCTACACGACCCAAGATAAATAAGCGCAATAAATGAACAAAATTGAATAAATTTGATACTCATCTTTACCTCCCCCTACTTTAATTCGATGAGCATAAAATTGGGGCTGAAAAATATTTTGTTGGCGGCAGTGGCGTAACCGATAACCTGCACCTGGTTTGATGTTGCAGTTGGGAAGTCCTGCGTTAAAACCCCATCAGTTGTTGAAATATAAATAATACCTCCCACTGTCCAGTTCCAGTTATCCTTCGTGGCGTAACCCTGATGCAGTATTTTTTTGGTTCCGGTCCCGGTTTCCACGGCAAGTGCCACACAGGGCATGGTGCTGATGTCGGTGGCGTTGGCCATTTCGTAGTTTCCATCGGTGGCCACATACAAAGCCGCTGCAAATCCAAGCGTATTTTCATCAACAACGACTGAAGATGTAATTCCGCTTGCCATATTAGCTGCAGGTGCCGGATCCAGGTCAAGGTTGTCATTGCTCTGCCAGCTGGCATCTGTTCCGTCGGTGGTAAGTATTTTACCTGAATTTCCGGTTTGATCAGGTAAACCATCCACCTCCTGCCAGGAAGCATTTCCATCAGCATCCGAAGATAATACCTTACCTTCTCCGGCACCACCGGTAACGGTGAGGGTTGTAGAGGTAACAGCACCATAAACTTCTACATCCTGGGCGGTGAGTTTTTGCCCGATGGTGGCGTTCCCGCCGTCCAGCTTGTTTGATGAGCCAACATGCAAATCCCCTAAGATTTCGGCGTCAGAAATTACGCCCAATTTTCCATTGATGGTTGCTGTATTGTTATCGCCCTTTAATTGTGCATTGCCTACAGTTAACTGGCCTTCAATTGTGGCATCATTACCAACCGAAAGGTCGTTGCTTAACGATACATCACCATTGCTGTCTGCTGAAAATTCCGTGCCTTTGCCATCGGGTGTATTGATCTGTATCCACGTGTTGCCGGCTCCGTCAGTTCCTGATCCGGCCATGGTACCTGTTGACGGGTCAACGACGCCATTTGCCCAGATACCCTGTTGAAAACCCATTCCCGTTACGATAAATCCAGCGTCATTGTTGATGTTGATGCCATATCCGGCCGGGTTGCCTGAACCGTCAGTACCTAAACCCATTTCGAATACTTTGTTCCCGTTTTTCAAGGCATTGACCCAGGGCACATCATCATCCGTACCTTCGGCTATTCGCAAACTGCCGCTCAGGGTCTGAAATTCCTTGCCTTTTAAAACACCCTGGGCCGTTACTTCGCCGGTGGTGGCACTCACTACAAAGCTGTAGGCAATATCACTACCTCCATCAACCGTCAGATCACCCCCGATCGTGGCTTCCGCCGTCGTGGTCAGCGTGGTGAATTTTCCTGTGGAAAGATCCGTACTCCCTATTGCAACACCATCTATCGCCCCTCCCGTTATGAGTACTTCATCCGAATCCTGGGTGGCCATTGTGCCAAAACCACCGGAAGGAGTAATCAAATTCCAATCCGTCCCATTGAAGAAATAAAAACCGGTGGTGCCATCCGTTTGATAGATGAGCAATCCGGTGGCAGGATTAGCCGGCCGGTTGGCCTCTGTGATCCTGGGTATCAGGATACCCATGTTTTCAGATTTGATGTCCAGCATTGCACTTGGATCAGGATCACTGCCATCGGCGTTGATGGCCACATTCTGGGGATAGAGATTTGTCCCCATGATAAGCGCAATGGTAACTAACATTGCGTACTGAAGTAAAATTTTTTTCATGTTATGTTTATTTTTCAATACTGATTAGTATTCAAATATGAAATCAAAATATCTTTTTAATAACATTATGTTGAAAAATGCAATCCAAATACAGTTTCCATGATCGGCAAAGCCTAATGGCATTTTTTATTAAAAGTCTACCCAAACAGCTTTTGATTGCGAATATCTCAATTCGTACACAAGATCATGTTCAGTATCTCTTACCCCATTATCTATCAAATCTCCTGGCCCGTTAGATAGACCAATTTTGAATTCAAAATCGCCGCTATCCTTTGTAAAATGCATGGAATATTCGCCTTTGGGCAAGTGGATATTTTGTGAGTAAAATATGAAAAAAGCATAATAAGCATTGAGGGTTATAGGTATTGATACACTACCCAATAGCGTTCCGCTGGTGGTAATTCCTGAGTAAATATAGCATGTCATCTCCCCTTCCGTTACAATATTTTCAAGACCAACAAATAAATATTGTAATTCACCCCCATTGTCTTCGACGATGTTAAATGACTGACCTGTAGTATTAACTGGTTTTAACTCACCAGGTATCCAATTAGTCGCTTGTAATGTAACCAGCTGATTTTTTGCATATTGCATTTTAGCTGTACTAGTATTATAAATCACCATTCCGCCAACAGAGGTCAAAGCATTTCGTTGGCTAGTTGTCATGCGTGGGAATAGGATTGCACCAGAGATTGAATTCACTTCAAATGCTGCCGAGAGATTCGGAGTATCTGTTCCAATCGCAACCATACCATTCTTTATTATCATGGTTTCAGCACTACCAGCCTTGAATCGAATAATATCTTCATCTGCAGATTCTTCAACCTGAATCTTAGTATCATCATCTGCATCAGCAATTTCGTCAAATGCTTCCCATGAAACACTGGTTCCATTTGTAGAAAGGTATTTTCCGGAGTTTCCGGATTGTGTTGGCAACTCTATTTCATTGGTTACCGAACCATCTACTTCTGACGTTAAATATCCGGCATCGTTATTAAAAGCACTAACATCTACCGGTTTGTTTTTAATATAATCATCCGCTGCTGCATTAGCCTGATTCCAGTCGGACTGGCTGAATTCGGCTAGTTTTCGCCAGGTATTTCCATTAAAATAATAAAAACCCGGCCCGTTATCGGTTTGATAAATCAACAATCCGGTACCAGGATTTGCAGGCCGGTTGGCCTCTGTGACCCTGGGTATCAGGATACCCATGTTTTCAGATTTGATATCCAGCATCGCGCTAGGATCAGGATCACTGCCATCGGCGTTGATGGCTACATTTTGAGAATGAAGTCCTGCTGATAATATTAGGATCAAAACAAGGACAAAAATAATTTGTAAAGATTTTCTTTTCATATTGTTGAGAATTTGGTTTGCTTCTATACATTAATTTCAAATGATGAATTTCTTATCTCTTTTCAGGATAATATCAAAGAATACTACGAATGCTTTTGATCTTTCCATGATTCCTGTTATTAATTGTCTTGTATTGCACTAAAAATTTTTCCAGATAACTTTTGATTGAGCATAAGTGAGCCAATAACATACATCATGTGAAGTATCTCTCACTCCATTATCTATTAGATCACCGGGACCTTCATCGTTATAATATAGTATCTCAAAGTCCCCGCTATCGAGTGTAAAATGCATAGAATATTCACCCTTGGGCAGGTGGATATTTTGTGAATGAAAATAGAATTTAGGAAACTTACTACTGGAGGACACAGAGGCTGTTGCACTGCCTAACAAAGTTCCACCTGTGGTTATCCCGGTGTAAATATTACATGTTATGTTCCCGCCCGTAACAACGTTCCCAACGTTAATCCCTAAACTTAGTAATTGCGCCCCTTCATCTTCTTCAATACTAAATGACTGACCGGTTGTATTAACAGGTTTAGCTGTAGTGGAATACCAATTCATCATTAACGTTACCGCCGTATTATACGCGTATTGCATACTTCCGAGATCAATATTATAAATGACCATTCCGGCTTTGGCGTTCAAAGCATTTCGTTGAAGAATTGTCATGCGTGGGAATAAGATTGCACCGTTAGTTGAATTTACATCCAATATAGCCGAAGCATCGGGGGTATCGGTTCCAATCCCGATCTGTCCATTTTTGATAATCATCATCTCAGTACCTGCTGCATCAAAACGGATGATGTCTTCATCGGAAGTTTTTTCTACCTGTATTCTGGTATCGCCATCTGCATCGGCAAGTTGATCAGATGCACCACCACCACCACTAACCGAAGCCCACGAAACACTGGTTCCATTTGTAGTAAGGTATTTACCGGAGTTTCCGGATTGTGCGGGCAGCTCAATTTCGTTGGTTACCGAACCATCCACTTCTGATGTTAAATAACCTGCATCATTATTAAAGGTACTTACATTGGTGGGTTTATTCGTGAGATTGTTATAATTGCCATCAAAATCATCGGTAGCATCTGTATCAAGATTTACGGGAACATCTGTCAGGTCGTCAAAACTTCCGCTGAAAATGTTGTCGGCGTTTGCTTTTAACTGAGCATCCAGTTTGTTGTCTGCATCCTTCAAACTGGCCGCGTCTGAAATGTAGTTTGCCGAAGTGTTAGCGGTGTAGCTACCGTCAGTTCCCAGACCCGCTCCCGTTTGTGTCCCGTTCAGTTCGGTTTGCAGGTTTGAGATATCCGTATCGTTGGAACTGATATTTGAGGTATTGGTACTGATGTTTGTTTCATTGGTCGAAATGTCCGAGGCATTAGTGGCAATGTTATCGGCATTTGATTTCATCTGGGCATCCAGCTTGTTGTCGGCATCCTGTAAACTGGTAGCGTCTGAAATGTAATTTGCAGAGCTGTTTTCCGTATAGCTACCGTCGGTGCCAAGCCCGGCCCCGCTTTGTGTCGCGTTGACCTCGGTTTGCAGGTTTGAGATATCTGTATCATTTGAGCTGATATTATTGGCATTTGTGGTGATGTTTGTTTCGTTGGTTGAAATATCCGATGCATTGGCGGCGATGGCATCGGCATTGGTTTTCATTTGTGCATCCAGCTTATCATCGGCATTGGTTAATGAATTGGCTTCGGAGATGTAGTTTGCCGACACGTTTGCGGTATAACTTCCATCCGTTCCCAGGCCTGCTCCGGTTTGTGTATCGTCAAGTTCGGTTTGCAGGTTCGTAATGTCCGTATCGTTTGAGCTGATATTATTGGAATTTGTGATGATGTTTGTTTCGTTGGTTGAAATATCCGACGCATTGGCGGCGATGGCATCGGCATTGGTTTTTATCTGTGCATCCAGTTTGTTATCAGAATCCTTCAGGTCAGAAGCGTCAGAAATATAATTTGCTGTTCCATTGGCTGTGTAGATTCCATCCGTTCCCAGGCCTGCTCCGGTTTGTGTATTATCCAACTCTTCCTGGAGGTTCGAGTCTGCATTTTCCCGGGCTGTTGTTTCTGCCTGGATCAGCCCTTCCAATTGATCAAAGCTTTCCAATTTCTTCCATTCATTTCCGTCAAAATAATAGAAACCAGATTCGCTGTCGGTTTGATAAATCAACAATCCGGTGGCAGGATTTGCAGGCCGGTTGGCCTCTGTGACCCTGGGTATCAGGATACCCATGTTTTCAGATTTGATATCCAGCATTGCGCTAGGATCCGGGTCACTTCCATCGTTGTTAATGGCTACATTTTGAGAATGAAGTCCTGCTGATAACCCTAAGATAAAAACAAGGGCGAGAATAATTTGTAAAGATTTCGTTTTCATCATCTAAAAATTTAATTAATCCTTATCCGTTTCTGTTTTCTATTTATCTGGTATGATCCTGTTTTTCGTTTGTTTTTCGCTTAGGGCTTTTGCCAGGTTTTCAAGCGCGGTTTTTTTATCATTGAATTTGGAAATACTTTTATCAATCTTCTTTTCTTTTTCTTTTTTCTCCTCCTTCGTTATTTCCACAAATCCTGGTGTTGTTTTCATTCTACCATGTTGTTTTGATTGCCAAATCTACCCCGTAATTGTACCTTTAGTCAAGAAAAACACTACACAAAAATTACCCGCTTGTCGAAAGTCAGGCAATAAACACCACACGAAAACTACCTGTATTTTACAAAACCGCTATAAATCAGGCGGAAACACTGGGGGTAGGAAAAGTATCTCTCACAAAAGGCAATCCAATGATGGTGACCACTACGTTGGAATACTGGCAAAGGAGGTGGTCATGGCCTCACTCCTCTGGATGCACCTAATGATTCATTCCAGTGTGTTGACCTTAGCAAAAAGAAAAATTTGGGATAGTGAGGGTGTCAGATTGCAAGCAAATAACCAGAAAGACTGGTTTGAGGTCCCAGATTCATTTTTTTTCGAATACTGGTACGGGTGTTTTCAATTGTTCTAACCGATCGGTTGGTTAATGTGGCAATATCCTTCGAACTCATGTTCAACCTCATCAAACTGCAGATTTTTATTTCAGTCGGGGTAAGTTCGGGATGCAATTCCTTCAGAACATAAAAAAAGTCTTTGTGAACCTGTTCGAAACGCAATTCAAATTCCTTCCAGATATTCACATTGGCACCGGAATCCAGATTGTGGATTATCCTGTTTAACTTTTCGGTTTTTGTTTTTTCGGATAGAGGCAGGATTTTACGGATTTCATTTGAAATGTTAACCATAACTTCGTATATACCAGCCATGTGCATGGCAAAATTTGCAAGCTCCTTGTCTTTGGTTTCCATCTTTGATGCTAGAATTTCGTTATTCTTCTCAGCAAGGTTTTTATGATAAATTGCCCGCCTGCGCTGAAGAATGATGAGGGTTGAAAATATGAAAAAAACCAAAACCACCATTAAAAATACAATGAGAAAAAAGCGGTATTTTCCTTCTGCACTTAACTTTTCTTTTTGCAATTCAACCAGTTTCCTCTGTTTTTTTTCATTTTCATATTTGGCCTGCAACTCCAGCAAAACTTTATTCTTACTTTCTCCGGCAATACTGTCGCGGAGCTTGTGATGTTTTTCAAAGTTTAAAAGGGCAAGCGATTCATCCCCCAACTTCCTGTATGTTTTATACAACATCAGGTACAATTCCGCTTCTTCTTCGGGCAGGTTGTAGTTTGAAATGAGTTCAAGGGCTTTCTCCATTTGTTCTGCAGCAGCCTGATAATTTTCATGGTTGTAATAGAGTTCCCCAAGGTTAATTTTATTCAGCAAAATTCCGTATTCAATGCCTTGTTCACGGCAGATTTTTAATGAACTGTCGTAATACCCGATTGCCTGGTCAAAATTTTTCTGATGGCTATGTAAATTTGCAAGGTTTAAAAATGTTCTTGCAATGTCAAAAACATTATTTTGTTGTTTTGAAATGTTCAGGGATTTTCTGTAATAGTATTCAGCCTTTTCCAACGAGTCAGATTCGTAATATGTTACCCCGATATTGGAATAAATCATCGCTAAATTCTTACTTAAACCTTTATGATTGTGCACTTTGAGAGCTTCAAAAAAATAATGCAGGGCTTCCGTAAAATTTTGGAAACTCAGGTTGATTGTGCCAAGGTTGTTATAAGCAATCGCCAGGTTTTTGAAATCGTTTGATTTCTCAAATAACATGGCAGCCTTAAGATAGTATTCATTGGCTTCGTATCTGTTTCCTAGTTTGTCATGTACTCTTGCCAGATTGTTGTAAACGGCAGAAAGTACATCGGTGACATCCTTCTTTTCGGCAAGTTCTTTGGCTTTTTCAAGATAAAAAATTGCCGAATCGTATTGCAAAATCTCATATTTTATACCGCCATATCCAATCAGGATAAAGATTCGATGCTGATAATCTTCAGGTTGGGTAAGATGAATGCTTGAATCAAAGTAATTCTTTGCAACATTAAAAGCGCCGGAGGTTTTGTAATAATTGCCCAAAGCATACAACGATTGTTTCTTCCCATTTATGTTTTGCAGGGAATCTGCGATCCTGTCAGCACGTTTAAAATAATGAAATGATTCTTCAGGGATGCTGTCGAGCAGGTCTTCACCCAAAAAACAAAGTGATGAAATTAATTCCTCACCTGCTAAAACACGCATTTGTTTCTTCAGGCTGTCAAGATTAACATTCCCGGATAAGGTATTAAACCCTGTCAAAGCCAGGAGCAGTAAAAAAGTTTTAAGGTAGAATTTCAATTTAATGCTATTTATCGTCCAATTTCCGGGTAAAGATAGAATTTTTGTTCAAAACAATTTTCTAAAAAAATACCCTTAGTCTTCAGGCATTTTTTAAAAATTGCAACAGGCCAATCAAATAGCTACTTTTTTAATAGGGAGATTTCCGGTTTGGATAATTTTAAGTAAATAATTTCTGGAATGAATTTGCTGAATGTCGGGTTTTGGGTTCTTTTCCGGAATATCTTTCTCAAGCACAATGCATTTGTTTGGATTCCTAAGGGTGATATTAAAGTCATCAGCAATATTTGAGTATTAAAAAACCAGGTTCACCACCTCCTTCACCGGGTTGGGCTAAACCTGAATCTGCCCCTGAACCGAAATCAACTTTCAAAAAAAAACCTGCCAGCCCAATGAATTGGACTGGCAGGTTTTGTTGAAAACACAAATGTTTGATGAAAGAATTACTGTATTACCAACCGCTTTATCACAATTTGATTTTCAGATGCGATTTTCAGCAGGTAAATGCCCGTCTGCAAATCACTGACATCCAGTTGAGTGGTCGGGCTGGTGATGGAAAAGGTTTTTACCAGTTTACCTTCGGTGGTGAGGAGGGTTCCTTCTAACCCTGACAGGGTTTGAAACCCTGTCAGGGTTATGTTCAACATATCCTTCGCCGGATTAGGATAAACCTGAACTGTGGCGGCCAGATCGTTTTCTCCAATGATATCTTTATCCTGTTTTCGCCCACACCCTTTTCCCGTCAAAGGTTACCGCCACCTTCATAATGTTGGTGCAGCCCTGCTGACGAAGGGTAGTTTCGTACTTGCGGTCTTCGATTTGTTTTAGGGCAGCTTCAAGGGTCTGGTCTTTGGTTTCGTTGTTGAAGGTATCAATGGATTTGAGTTCCATGATGATGGCTTGCCAGCTTTTGTCTTTCGGAATCACGCACACATCAAACCGGCCATAGCCCGATTCTTTTTCCGAATAGACCTCATAACGGTCTTTCAGGCTGATGAGCATCCCTAACAAAAATGCCTGAAACACCCGCTCAACCTCTTTTGTTTTGCGGCCAACATTGAAATACGACAATGTTTCAAGTACAAATTTCGATAAAATCCTCTCAAATGTTTTGATGTCGTTGGCAATTAAGGCGTTGAGCATGTCGTCCAATTCTTTGCTGCCGATGCTTTCGTTAAACCAGGTTTCGATGACGGTGTAGTAAATTTTGCTCAGTTCGATGTTCGGGATTTCGATCTGGAAAATTCTGTCAGACCCCACAAAATCGTGGTAACGGGCTTTCAGATAACCGGTTTGCACCAGAAAGCTCAGAATATGTTCGCGGCTGTTTTTCAGAAAATCGAACGAAATGTTTTCATCAATTGCTGATAAAACCAGTTTGTTATTCAAAGCATCCTCAATGTCTTTTTTTACGCTTTTGTCCGAATCTTTGATCAGGCTGTGAACCAAAGCATTGGCGCTGGTGCTGAGCCAGTAGGGTTGGAACTTTCCATTTGAATCAACAAACCCCAAAATTGACCAGGGATTGTAGATTTCTTCGTTGCCAAAATAATAGCCGTTGTACCAGTCTTTAACCTGATTGCGTGAAGCTTTCAAATTAAAATCGTCAAGACACTGATCTGTTTCACTTTGTGTAAAACCAAACCAGGTGTTGAATTTTTCGGATAATACCGAATACACCTTCACATTGTTCAGATCGCTGAACATTGATTCTTTTGAAACCCGAAGTATTCCTGTCAATATTCCCTTTTGCAGGTGCTCGTTGCCTTTGAGTGCGTTGCCCAGCAATA
>CALFEP010000047.1 GCA_937950125.1 uncultured Bacteroidota bacterium | reverse complement strand
AAAGTAACTGCGCCGGATGCCGAGCAAAGCGCTACCTGCATTGTTCAGGACCCGCGTCCCGGAAAGCATAATACCTGGTACTACGGAACCGGCGAAATGCTAAGCACTACATCAAGAAATATCAGCACCAATGTAAGAACCATTGGTATTGGAAATGGAATTTGTAAGTCAACGGATAATGGCCAGACCTGGCAGCCCCTGCCATCTACACAAGGTGGTTCGCCTTCTTTCCTGAACGAAGTTTTTCAGGGCGTATGGAAAATTGTGGTTGACCCCGCTTCAACCGATAAGGACATTGTGCTTGCCGCTTGCTATGGAGCAATCATGCGTTCGGAAGATGGTGGTGAAACCTGGCAAATGGTGTTGGGAGATTTAGAAAACAAATCGTTCGGAACAGATATAGTTGTAACTAATGACGGAGTTTTTTATGCTCTTCTTGGCGGTTATGGTTATGGACTGGAACCGCCTATGAAAAAGGGCGTCTGGCGTTCGACCGATGGAATCGACTGGCAAAACATCACTCCGGAAGGTTTCCCTGACGACAACCGCGCCAGCCGCCTGGCACTTGCCCAGTCAAACAAGAACATTATGTACGTTTTCACCGAATCGCAATCGCCGGTTTTGCATCCATTCAACGGCTATACCAACACGATAAATACATTTTGGAAAATGACCTGGGACGAAGAAAATGATTCAGCCGTTTGGGAGGACAGAACTACCGGCACACCAGGGGGAGGAAGCGGCGATATGAACGACTTCCCATACAGCTTTGTGTGCTACGGCGGGTATTGTGTTACATTGGCAGTTAAACCTGATAACGAAAATGTTGTGTTACTTGGCGGAATGAATTTATTCAGGTCGGAAAATGGTTTTGCCGATAGTTCCCAAACAGTTTTTATGGGTGGATATCCTTATGATATGGATTCGCTGCACGCAATTCATCCCGATTTGCATGGACTAACGTTTTCACACTCCAATCCTGATAAAATGATGGCAGCCTGCGATGGTGGAATTTATGTAACAAACAACTGCCTTGCCGACAGTGCTTCCATGTATTGGAACCGACTGAACACCAACCTCACAACCAGCCAGTTCTATTCGGTGGCCATCGATCATGGATCAACCGGCGATGATTGGGTGCTCGGCGGTCTTCAGGACAACAACTGGTATTACACCGTTACCGATGACCCCACGGAATTATGGTTCAGCATTGATATTTGTTACGATGGTTTTGCCACTGCCGTAGCCCCCGACTGGCAATATTGTGTAATATCAGCCTATAGTGGCAACATCTGGACATCACAGTTTGATGAAACGATGCATACCAAAAATATTTATTCGCAGTTGCCCGATACACTGCTGAGTTTTTACGACCCGGTGATGGGTTCAAATTCGTTGTTCCCGTTTTACCAGAATTTTGCATTAGACCCCAATAATGCAGAAACATTTTATTTGCCCACCGTCACAAGTATCTGGAGAAAAGACAACCTGAAAGCTTCAGCTTTAGACAGCAGCCTAAGAAATGTTGGATGGAGTCATTTAAGCAATGTGGATGTGGGCGATGCCTCCGAAATCAGCTACATCACAGTTTCAAAATATCCTGCCAACAGATTATTTTATGGTACGAGTCTGGGCAGGGTTTACAGGCTTGATGAGGCAAACACCGGAAATCCGATTCCTGTTGACATTAGTGGTGATAATTTTCCGCCGAATGCTTTTGTAGCCTGCGTTGATGTTGACGAAAACAATGCAGACAGTCTGATGGTAGTATTTTCAAATTACGAAGTTCAAAGTATCTTTTCATCAGCCGATGGCGGTTCAACCTGGACGGCACAGGGTGGCAATCTGGAGCAAAATCCGGATGGTTCGGGTGATGGTCCTTCAGTCAGATTTGTTAAATCGTTAAATTATCAGGGTAAAAAAGTCTGGTTTGCGGGTACATCTGTTGGTCTGTTCTCAACCGCTCAGTTGGCCGGCGATGCCACGGTTTGGTCAAGAGAAGGCGCTCAGACCATTGGTTCGGTGATTGTTGACATGATTGATGCTCGTCAGTCGGATGGCTTTGTGGCCATTGCCACGCATGGGAACGGGGTTTATTCAGCATATTATAATCCTATCAACGGTATTGGAACCACAGTAAAACCTGTTTCATTAAACATTGGCGAACCTTTCCCAAATCCAGCTACAGAAAGTGTTTTTGTGGAAATTACATCAGAAATTCCTCAGATGCTCAAAGTAAAGCTGTATGATTTAAATGGTAAAGAGCTGCCTTTAAACAAGGATTTCGCTTTGACTACCGGCAGCGATGTCTTTGAATTACCCTTGGGTCGGCCTGATCCGGGCATTTATCTGATGAGATTCTCGACACAAACGGATGAGGTAACAAGGAGGATTCTGATAAAATAACAAAAAATAGCGCCGGGTATGAGAATGGTTAAGCGGTCTGAAAGTGAGAGTTGACGTGACATTCATACCGCTTTCACAAAACTAACTTTTCAACGGGGTTTTCACAATTCTTTTTCCGTACTTTGTTCCATGAAACAAAACATTTTCACAACATTATTTCTTTGTTTGTGCCTAACTGTAATTCCGGCACCAGCTCAACCAAAATTCACCCCCTACGACGACCTTCCCGGCATGATAAAAAGCTACAAACCTGCTTACAACGAAAATCTTCCATCATGGGCGAAAATGCTTTACGATTACCCGGTAAATTTTTTCGAGATTGCGGAAGCTTGGGAAAAATCAGCAGAAAGAAAGAATGACGACCATTCTGCAATTAGCCGGTATTTCAAAATCTGGAGCCGGGCGGTTCAGCCATTTGTAATGGACGATGGAACCATACGGATGCCCGATCTGAATGAATATTACAATCGCCTGAAAACCGCACAGCTTGAGGCTTCAGAAAAAGCAAGCCATGAAGAAAATTTACGTTCCGGATGGACTTTCCTTGGGCCAAAGGAAACTTTCTGGCTCAACGAGTCGGGTTCTTCGCAACCGCCAAAATCCTGTCCCTGGCAGGTAAATGTGTATTCGTTTGATGTTTCAGCTTCCAACAACAACATTTTGTATTGCGGAACTGAAACCGGATTTGTTAACAAAACCACTAACAAAGGTTTGAGCTGGCAGCTGTTAGCGCAGGGGTATAATTTTGGCGGAGGGGTAACGGCTACGGTCATTCATCCTTCAAATCCTGACATTGTTTATGTGGCTGCCGGCAACCAGGTTCATAAAACCACGGATGGTGGAAATTCCTGGACACCGTTATTGGAGACTGGTTTCCTTTTTTATGCCAACAGGTTGAAAATTGATCCCTCAAATCCTGAAAAAGTGCTGGCTGCTGCTGATAATGGCGTTTATGTAAGCACCGATGGCGGCCTGAACTGGAACAGAAGCTGGGAGTTGCAATCGTGGGATGTGGAAATAAAACCCAACAATCCCAACACAATTTACGCACTTACAACGGTTTCAGGGAAATTTTCAGTCATCATTTCCACTGATGGCGGGTTTTCTTTTATGCCTGATCCTGATTTTCCCAATAATATTGCTGACGAAAGTGGCGGATTGTTGGCTGTGACGCCTGCAAATCCTGATCTTATTCTGGCTGTGATGCTCAGTTCGGATTATACGCCCTTGTTGTACAAATCTACCACCGGCGGAAACAACTGGGGACTATTAGCGACAGGGCAAACCAGCGCTTTTCTGATGAACAACGGCCAGGGTTATTTCGATCTGATACTCGAAATTTCACCGACGAACCAAAACCTGATTTTTGCCGGAACCACCACGCTTTACCGCACTGTTAACGGAGGCTCGCTTTTCACAGCCATTGGCGGCTATTCGGGCGCTTTCTCCATTCATCCTGATATCCAGGACATGAAACTGCTTCCGAACGGCGAAACATGGGTTTCGACCGACGGTGGAATGACCCTGACCAGCGATAATTTTTCGGTCACAACCAACTATTTTGCACGCAATAACGGACTGATTGGTTCGGACATGTGGGGCTTCGATCAGGGATGGAACGAGGATGTTGTGGTGGGTGGCCGCTATCACAACGGAAATACGGCACTTGCTGATTTTTACCAGCCAAAAGCCCTGCGGATGGGTGGGGCAGAATCCCCTACAGGTTGGATTATTCAGGGAAAAAGCCGTCATGTTGCCTTTGACGACCTGGGCAATGGCTGGATTTTGCCACAAACGGCTGAAGGCCAACCAGAAGGCCGGTTTCTTTTTACCAAATATCCAAACATGGACGAATATGGTGGACGACGCGGAAACATGGTTTTTCATCCGAATTATTACGGAACCATTTTTCTTGGCGAAGGAAATGGATTCTGGAAAAGCACGGATATGGGTGTGACCTGGGATTTGTTGAATGACTTTGGAAACCGGGTACGCTACCTCCAGATCAGTTACAGCAACCCACTGGTGCTTTATGCTGATGTCGTAAACAAAGGGTTGTACAGAAGCGATGATGGCGGGCAAACCTGGACATTAAAACCAACACTCACTGGAGGTCAATACGGGACTTCGTACTGGAAGGGTAAAACCTTTATCGCCATTTCGCCGTGGAATGAAAATGTGATTTATGCTTGCCTGCAAAACGGGACATGGTCAGCAGACCTTGGCAAAACATTCCGCTCCAACGATGGTGGCGACACCTGGGAGGACTGGAGCGGCAGCCTTTCGGAATACACAAAATGCCTGGCCATCCAGCCAACTGTTGAAGGACAGGAAATCGTTTATTTGTTTACCAATGCGACAAACGGTCACCTTGCTAAAGTATTTATACGGGAAACCGGTGCAACTGACTGGCAGGAATTTGACGAAGATTATCCGGCCGGAATGCACGTAAACATGGCGCTTCCCTTTTTCAGGGATGGAAAAATAAGGTCTGCAGGTAATGCAGGTGTTTGGGAATCGGCGCTGGCAGATCCGGATTTTACACCGATTGTAAATCCCTGGGTGGAAAAGCCATTTTATGATTGCATGACCGATACCGTGATTTTTGATGACCACAGCATACTCAACCATGAGGGGGCAACATGGCATTGGGAAATCAACCCTGCGCCGGAATTCATCAACGATGCAAATGTCCGGAATCCAAAAGTTGTTCTGGGTAACCCTGGTATTTACGATGTCAGCCTGACTATTACCAAAAATGGGAACATTTATACCAGGACCATTCCCGGCATGGTTACCACCACCACCTGCCCAAGCCTCGAAGATTGCAACAACCCCGCACAACTGCCCAAGGATATCTGGACATTGCTTTATGTCGATAGCCAGGAAACCAGTTATCCCGGGCTGGCAATCATGTCTTTCGACAATGATCCGGCCACCATCTGGCACACCCGCTGGAGCAACGGCACCGATCCTTACCCGCACGAAATTCAGGTTGATCTTGGAGAAATGTACAAACTTTACAGTTTCACCCTCTTAAACCGGCAGGATGGCGAGAATGGCCGCATAAAGGAATATGAACTTTACATCACCGACAATCCGTTTGAGTGGGGAACGCCCGTTAGTACAGGTGAGTTTGTAAATACTGCAGCACCACAGTCATTGTTTTTTGAAAACGGGATGAATGGGCGGTATTTCAGGTTGGTGGCTTTATCGGAGGTAAACGGCAACGACTGGGCTTCGGTGGCAGAATTTAGTTTTGTGGGCTGTAACGACCTTACTTTTGATGCTCCTGGAAAGCAAGATTCAGATATTTTGAATGCTTTTCCGGTTCCTGCCAAAGGTTTGATAACCATTCCCCTGCCAGATGCCGGAAGTTTTGTTTATACGATTCATTCGTTTGACGGAAAGCAAATGGGGCAAGGCAGCATTGAAAATCCGGAAACCAAATTTTCAATTGATCTGTCGGGTTTTCGTCCCGGACTTTATTTTGTCCGGCTGTTTGACAGTACCGGAAGAACGTTTCGGGTGAAGGTGTTGATAGGGTAGGGCAGGAGCGGCCATTGCTAAGGTTTGTGGCATCTTTCACCTGTGCAGCAGCAGCCCTGCCTTTTGAATAATTTAGCCCTTGATGCCTCCTCCATTTCCACCCTGTTTTTTCCTTTGCCTGCAGCATTGTACTATACTGATTTTTAGTGTCCCTTCATTTATGATTAAGAGTTAAATCATCAAAAATCAGGATAATGGTATTTCATAAACAGGACTGCGAATTACCAGGTTACCTGCATAACAACCAAACATTCATTTCTTTTCATATTATTTTCATAAATGTTTGTAAATTAATAATATTCAGATATTTTTGCCAAAATTAACTGATTGAACAATTTGTTCTCCAGATCATTTTTCAGTGATTGAAGGGATTCAAAAAATAAATTTCGACAAAAATGGTAAACAACATTGTGACGATGGTGCGCAGCCAGGCTGCGAAGTATGC
>CALFEP010000046.1 GCA_937950125.1 uncultured Bacteroidota bacterium | reverse complement strand
ACGATGTTACCTGCAACGCCACGTTTGAAGTTTCCACAGGAACCTGGACGGTGACTGTTTATGACGAGTTCGACCCCGGCGCCATCGAAACCACAGGCGAAAACCTCTGCTACAACGGTGACCCGGCAGAAATTGGCAGCGACACCGACGCCGCAGGCGGAAATGGAACCATCACCTACAAATGGGAATCGTCAACCGATGATTTTGCCACCGCCGGAACCCTGATTCCTACTGCGACCTCAGCAAGCTACGACCCGCCAACCGGGTTAACCCAAACCACCAGCTACCGCCGTTACGCCCACGATGTTACCTGCAACGCCACGTTTGAAGTTTCCACAGGAACCTGGACGGTGACAGTTGAACCAACCCCTGTTACTGGTACTCTTGCCAAAACGCCAGACGTGAATAATGTTTGCGAAGGCGACGATGTTTCGGCAGCGCTCACGCCAGGTAGTGGCGGCAACGAATCAGATTCCCTGGTTTACCGCACCCACAACGGTGCCGTATGGTCATCCTGGATGGCTTACACCGCCGGAACGGACATTTCCACCACTGATAAAACAGAGGTAGAAGTACTTACTTTGCGCAAGGCAGATTTTTGTAATGATGCCTCTGCTACAACAGTAGGCTGGACAGTAGAAAAAACTCCGGTAGCCGGAACTTTGGCCAAAAGTCCTGACCTGACCGGAATTTGCGAAGGCGACGAAGTATCAGCGCTACTTACTGCCGGAAGCGGCGGCAACAGCATTGATTCGCTGGTTTATCGCACAAAATCCGGAATTAGCTGGACGGCATGGTTAAACTACGTTGCTGGTACCAACATTTCGAGTACCGGCCTGGATTCGATACAGGTGCTAACCCTTCGCAAGGCTGATTATTGCAGCAATTCAGAAGCTGATACAGTAAGCTGGAGCACCAATCCGCGTCCGGTTGCAGCCGCAGGCAGCGATGCCACCATTACCGAGCTGATAACTTATACAGCATCATCGGCATCAGCAAGCTTTTATGGCACAGTATCGTGGACAACTTCCGGTGATGGAACATTCAGCAATAACAACACCCTGAATCCGGTTTACACACCGGGTGCTGCAGACAAGCAGTTGGGAATGGTAGAACTTTGTATAACGGCAACCCCTCAAAATACCTGTACGGCCGATTCAACCGATTGTCTCAGCCTGCGAATTTGCCGTTGTCCCAACCTGACCATCGTTTCGCCGGCTAACAAAGCCGTATTATATGGCAATCCTGTTACGGTAACCGGCACTGGCTCCGATCCCGACAACAATTTAAGTATAATCGAAGTACGGCTTAATGGAGGAAACTGGCAAACTGCCACCGGGAACACAACCTGGACCATTGACCTCGACCTGATACCCGGTAAAAATACCATTGAAGCCAGGGCTACAGACATCACAAATCTTCAATCAGGCATCAAAGTAGTGGAGGTTACCTTCAGCGTGCAGGTCATCAACATCCCGCAGGGCTGGTCGTACATATCATCTTACCTCGATCCGCTGGATAACAATGTTGTAAATATGTGGGCTGACCTGGTTGGCGCCAACAGTTTATACATTTTATCGGGAGTAAATGGCATTTATGCCCCGCCACCGTTCAGCATCAACACCCTCAACACCTGGGATGTGCTGAAAGGCTACAAGGTAAAAATGATAAAACAAGACGAACTAATTGTTACCGGCGACACACTGACTGACAAAACCGTTACATTTCAGGCGGGTGTTCACCTGATTCCGGTTTTAACCAACCAAACCACACCGTTGGATGAAGTCATACTGTATCCTGAAACCGACCTTTTATACATGCTGGATATTTACAGCAACCTGGTTTACTGGCCGGGCGGAGGGATCAACACCCTCACCGAACTTACTCCCGGCAGGGGTTATCTGGCTAATTTCTTAAATCCGGTAACACTTACGTATCCGCCGCTGACAAACTTCACTGTTGACAATGTTTATAACCTGCCGCCCGCCGAAGGTCCGTGGCCATGCATCAGGACATCAAATTACCACCTGATTTCTGTAGCAGTGCAAGCTGTAAATGACATTGTAAACGCTGACTACATCGGCGCTTTCGACAGCCAGGGCAATTGCGTGGGATACGCTGAGTTGGAAAAAACCGGTCAAAACATTTTGCTCACCGTTTATGGCGACGAACCCATCACCACGGAAAACGATGGCTTAATGGAAGGTGAATTGTTGCGTTTCAGGAGTTTCAGCCTTGGCGACAATGCTGAAAAAGAACTTACCGCTACTTTCAATCCGACCTTCCCGAACATGAACGGGCTGTTTTATATAAATGGTCTTTCGGGGATAAACGGGTTTAAGGAATCGGCCACCGGGGTAGGGGAAAATGACCTGGAAGCTTCAGTTCATGTTTATCCTAATCCTGCGAAGGAGGTTGTTACGTTAACCCTGACAGGGTTTCAAACCCTGTCAGGGTTAGAAGGAACCCTCCTCACCACCGAAGGCAAATTGTTGAAAACCTTTTCCATCACCAGCCCAACCACAAAATTGGATGTCAGCGATTTGCAGCCTGGCATTTACCTGCTGAAAATCGGATCAGCAGATCAAATAGTGGTGGAAAGGGTGGTGATACAGTAATTCTTTCATCAAACCATTTAATTTTTCAATAGAACCTGCCAGTCCGTTTCATCGGGCTGGCAGTTTTTTTTTTGATCAGTGCGATCACCGAAATCTGCATGGATTATCCCAACCCGGAGAAGGAGGTTGTTACATTAACCCTGACAGGGTTTCAAACCCTGTCAGGGTTAGAAGGAACCCTCCTCACCACCGAAGGCAAATTGTTGAAAACCTTTTCCATCACCAGCCCAACCACAAAATTGGATGTTTCCGGTTTACAGCCGGGTATTTATCTGCTGAAGATCGGATCAGCAGAACAAATAGTGGTGAAAAGGATGGTGATACAGTAATTCTTTCATCAAATCATTTAATTTTTCTATAGCACCTGCCAGTCCGTTTCATCGGGCTGGCAGTTTTTTTTTGATCAGTGCGATCACCGAAATCTGCATTGATTATC
This sequence comes from uncultured Bacteroidota bacterium, assembly GCA_937950125.1. Lineage (GTDB taxonomy): Bacteria > Bacteroidota > Bacteroidia > Bacteroidales > 4484-276 > CALFEP01. The sequence continues at coordinate 273 of CALFEP010000046.1, read as the reverse complement.
CCAACCCTGCGAAGGAGGTTGTTACGTTAACCCTGACAGGGTTTCAAACCCTGTCAGGGTTAGAAGGAACCCTCCTCACCACCGAAGGCAAATTGTTGAAAACCTTTTCCATCACCAGCCCAACCACAAAATTGGATGTTTCCGGTTTACAGCCGGGTATTTATCTGCTGAAAATCGGATCAGCAGATCAAATAGTGGTGAAAAGGGTGGTGATACAGTAATTCTTTCATCAAACCATTTAATTTTTCTATAGAACCTGCCAGTCCGTTTCAT
>CALFEP010000045.1 GCA_937950125.1 uncultured Bacteroidota bacterium | reverse complement strand
ACCGTCTTGAGCATGTCCTTGATTTCGGTGCCGGGACGGTAAATTACACGTGCACTTTTGATGGTTGCACCGGTAACGGCATCTTCGGTGTCGGCGCCGCCGCTGCTCACATTCACGCTGAATGAGCCGAGTTTACCAAGGTAAACCGACCGTCCTTCGCTCAGTTCGGTGTTGATGGCATAGAGCATCCCCATGATAACTGTGTACACATCGGTACGGCTTACGGTGCTGTTGTTGGAAATGATTTTCGACAACTGGTCGATGTTGGTCTTACCAGATGGTTCTGCAAGGCGTAGAATTTTGCTGGCGCAGCCGGATTTTGCAGGTTTTTGCGCGGAATCGTCTTAAATTTGATTGACATGTTAATGTAATTTTAGGTTAAACAAAAAGATTTAAAAAGCGATTATTTTATTTCAGTTTTTTCTTGTTATCAGTTTTTAGTCAACGAATTCCAAGGCGCTTAGGTAAAATAAATATTAGAATAGCCACTTTAAAAAATATATTTTACAGCAAAAGTAATTTCATAACAGTTTATAACTTACGATTTGTACATTTAGTAAAGGTTCATAAGGTTATTTTCCTGTCTGACAAAGGCACGAATGCTGGCAGACAGGTTTTAGTTGCAAGAAATTGGTTTTTACACTGAGCCTATTAATCATTACTTTCACTATCTTCCTTTGTTTCCATTTCATACAAATGAGGGCAGATAAAATCAGGGGCGGCATTTTTTATTATCAGTGCCGTCTTCAAATCAGGTAATTCGTATTTTTGGCTCACGAAAAAACAGTTTAAATGCCAGAGTTTGTATCATCGAAAAAGAAACCAGAATCGCCTGCATCTGCCGCAAAGGAAGAAAAGCGGCGCAATTTCTGGTTGCACTTAGAAAAACTCAGGTGGCACATAATCAGGCCATTGATTGCCATTTCGCTGCTTTCGGTAGCGGCATTTTTAAACCGACACCTGCTTTTCGATGTCATCATTCTCGGCCCCAAAAACCCTGATTTTCCTACCAACGCCCTGCTTTGCCGGATCGGGAAAGCCCTATCGGTGGACGGCCTTTGTTTTCAGGACACTGCACTCAAAATCATCAATGTGAACATGTCGGGCCAGTTTATGACCCACCTTTATATTTCAGCAATGGCCGGGCTGGTAATGGCCATTCCCTACATCATTTACGAGGTTTGGAGCTACGCTTCGTTTGCCCTGAATATTAAAAACCGGCGGTCGGCCTTCTATACCATCATTGCCGGATCGTTGCTTTTTATGATGGGCGTTGCTTTTAGCTATTTTCTTATCGTTCCGCTTACAGTTAACTTTCTGGGGACGTATTTTGTAAGCAACGACGTACAAAATACCATTACCCTGAGTTCATATATCAGCACGGTAACTTCGCTGGTGCTGGCAGTCGGTCTGGTTTTTGAATTGCCTGTCATCATGTATTTTTTATCAAAATATGGTATTGTTGGTCCAAAATTCCTCACCGGCAAGCGCCGCATCATGATCGTAATAATTTTTATTGTTGCGGCCATCATCACTCCACCCGACGTTATCAGCCAGCTTATGGTGTGTGTACCCATGTTGTTGCTTTACGAGGTAAGCGTTTGGGTAGCAAAAATTGTGTGGAAAAAGCCCGTGCAGAACAAGTAGAAACCTGAAATTTTGTTGCTGCCGATACCATCATGACTGATTTTTTTTTACTTTTACTTTTTGAAAAAATGTTGAAAAAAACATTTTATTATTTAAACAGATAATTGTAGATCAAATATTTAGTAATTAACAAAAACTTTAAAACATGAAAAAAACTTTACTGTTACTGTTTGCTGCATTGCTCTGGTTTGCCGATAGTTTTGCTCAGGCCTCATTTACAACCGGTGCAATGGAAGTAAGTGTTAACCAGTATGGCCGCATCAGATTTTACGATACTGATGGAGTGCTCCATCTGCAAAGGGCATCAATACTGGTTGGGAGTGCGCCTACAGCCGTTTTCGATTATCAGAACGATGCCGAAGAATATGAGCCGACTGTGCTTGTTTCAAATCCTGCTATCAGCGATTTTGAAATTTATGGCGCATACGACAATGCCTGGTCAGGCGCGCCACCTAACGTTATTGTCAGGTTAAATGCTTATGGCTGGAACAATGGAGCTTACACCATCGTGAGGTTCAGGGTGCAGAACGACGAAACAAGCATGATGGATGCTACCATCGGGCTCGACATCATCCCCGAACTAAACGAGGAATATGGCTACGACACCGTAACCTACAATGCTGCCGAAGAAGTGATCCGCTTTCACCGGGGCAACCACATGAATATGGGTATGAAACTATTGGGTACATCGCTGTCTTCGCTATATTCGTTTGAATGGTACGATGGTTACGAAATTGATACCGATTACTGGTTTTGGATGCACAGTGGTTCGCTGCAGCCTCAATATGTTTCAAATACCATCGACGGACCCGTCACCATCACAGCACAGGATGCAGTGTCACTCAATCCCGGGCAAATGTTTGATGTGTATTATGCCATGGCATTAGGTGCAAACGAAAGTGCCATGTTAGCCAACATTGCCGAAGCAGAAGCCAAATATAACGGGATTTTCGTAGCTGTCGAAGAAAATGATCCTGCTCAGATTTTGAGCAGCAACTATCCGAATCCCTTCAGACAAACCACCACCATCAGCTACCAGCTAAAGGATGCTGGTAAGGTTAACCTGACGGTATTTGATGCCTGTGGAAGAGAAATTTCCACGTTGATAGACGAAAATCAACCGGCTGGTTTGCACAGGGTAGTTTTTGATGCATCTGGCCTGGCAGAAGGATTGTACTATTATACCATCACTACCGAAAACCAGGTTTCTACCAACAAGATGACGATAACAAAATAAGCCATTTTTGATAATTTTAAAGGTTGCGGCTGCCTTTGCGGGCAGCCGTTTTTTTTTGATGGCACACATGGTATAAAATAATTGTTGTGACAATTTGTTTCAGCTAAAGCACCCATGTAAGATTACCATCAACGCATACAATTTACTTTGGTGCTTGTTTTTTCCTGATCAAGCAGTCAACATAATGGTTGTGTTAAATCAATTTCCATCGTTTGTGTGAGTTTCGGCGGGGGCAAAGCCCCCGCCGAAACTCTCCCCCACCCTAACAATCACAACGACGGGTGTTTCTCCCGGTAATACAGCATAATGAAGGATTGCCAGGAGAACCCCTCCTAACTTTGATCGTTATGAAAATTATGCAACATCCACGATGTTGTTCATTCCAACCCGTAATGTTTGTGCCGCAGGCAGATGGGGTGAAGTCGGGAGAAATTCAATATTGTCGAATTAAAAAAGGCTGCCCGGTGTGGGCAGCCTTCATAAGTATCAGTTGTTTTACAATTTCACCCAGGCTATGGTCATGGCTACAGGATTGGTGTCAATGACGACGTCTTCCATGGCTGTTCCATCAAAGTTGGAACGAACTATTTTACCATCGGGGTTGTTGTTTGAGTTCTTAAATGCCCAATACAGTTTATCACGTTTTGTGTCGGTGGCTACTCCCCAGGTGGCTTTCAGGCCGTAGTCGCCAATTTTAACCAGGTTGGTGCCATCGAGTTTGCAGGAGTAAATACCAAAATCCTCAATCAATGTCCCTTCTGAAGCATAACCTGCAAGGAAGAGCGTTCCTGAACCGAAATCGGCGTCAATTGCGGTTACATCAACATCCGGAACGATTTCAGCAAAGCCGGTTCCATCAAGGTTTACTTCAAATACACCTCCACTGTTGGCATCTTTATCGTTGCACAGGTAAATTTTACCGGTTGCCCGGTTGAAGTTCATATCCAGCGGATATTCGATGGGAATGGCGCCCGTTGCGATAAACTCCTCGGGGTTTGTTCCATCGAGGTTTGCCCGGCAAATACCCCCCGTTCGTCCCCAGTAAATTTTATCCTCATGAATAAATATTCCCTGCGCATCAGCAACAAGTTCTTGTCCTGCAACAGTTCCATCGAGGATTCTAACCGGATTTTTCCCATCTGCATCGTACCTGTAAATGCACGACATCGACCAGTCGGTGATGTAAACCTTGCTATTGACCGTATCCACAGCCATGCCATAGGTGCGGGTCATGTAGTCGTGTGGCTCAAATTCCTGAACCAGCGGGGCTTCATCATTGAGCACAACAAAATAAATTCCGGCCAGCCCCGACGTGCGTGTTGTAAAATACAGCACCTGCGTAAATCCAGCCGTGATGTCTTTTACATTGATAACCTTTGTTTTAACCAGTTGATTATAATGAACGTCGTTTTCAGCGGTGCAGGTTAGTTTAACGGTGTATAACCCGGGAGTGTCGTAATGAATTGTCGGGTTTTCTTCCATCGAGGTTTGTCCATTACCAAAGTCCCAGTGATAACTTATGGCATTCAGCGATTTGTTGGTAAAGGTTACATCGCATGGGGCGTAACTGTTGTTGGTGAGTGTTTCAGAGAAATCGGCAACTGTGCTTGGCAAAGGATTGCCCAATTCGTACTTCTGGCAGGAGTTGTTAAAAAATACTCCCATAAGAAGCAACATGATGTAAATAATATTTTTTTTCATACTTTTTATCGGTTTAAAAGTTATTTAAACGATTAATAACCATCGTTTTGAGTCATCTTTTTGTTGGTTTGCATTTCGCTGAGCGGAATGGGGAAGAGGGTCTGATATTCGTCTATTCCCATCACGGTGGTTGCCCGGCCTGTTCTCACAAGGTCTTGCCAGCGTTGTCCTTCATAAGCAAACTCGTAGCGGCGTTCGTTCTCGATGGCCAGTTTAAGGTCTTCGATGGTTGAGGCTGCAGTTCCGGTTAAGCCAGCACGGGTTCGGACAATATCAATATTTGCTTTGATGTCATCCATATTTCCGTTGGTGTAGGCCAGTGCTTCAGCTTTTATCAGGTACATTTCGGCAAGTCGCAAAACCATCACACGGTCGGTTCCTGTAACTATGTCGCGGTACTTAAAACAATATGGTTTGTTGTCGGCATCGGTGAGTGCTGAATTCTGAAAACGTACGGAATCATTTACATCAAAGCAGGTCATAAAGCTTTCGGAAGGAGCAATGATATAAAGTCCGTTAAGGCTTATTGGGAAGAAATTCTGTGCCAGCCGGTTGTAGTTTTGTGCATCAAAAACAACCTGGAAAATAACCTCGGAATTGCTTCCGCTAAACAGATCGGCATAAGAGGCAGCAAGTGAAAAGTCACCATTGTTAATAACCGTGTCGGCCTGTTCGATGGCTTTGGTTGCATCATCCTGTACATTGGAAAGGTGAAAGCGGGTGAGATAAACGCGCGCCAGCAACGCAGCAGCGCTATATGAGCCCGCCCGTCCAGGTTGGGTGGATTTAGGAAGCTTTTGTTGTGCAATGGTTAGGTCTTCAATCACCTGAAGGTACACTTCGTCAAGTGTATTTCGAGCCTGATCAACATTGCTTAAATCCAGTGTTGGTTGTGTTTTAATGGGTATTCCTCCGAAGAAATTTGCCAGGTTGAAGTGGAACAATGCCCGCAGGAATCGTGCCTCGCCCTCATAGAAGTCTTTTTCGGCATCGGTCATTCCGGCTATTTCGGGCAAACTGTGCAAGATGTTGTTCACACGGTTGATACCGTCATAATTTGCCGACCATATTCCATCGATGATGGTGTTGCCGGCATTGATGCTATTTTGGTCGATTTCGCTATAGTCAACACTGGTGGCAATCCAGTCGAGGTTATCGGCAGCCAGGTCGCTTACAATTACCTGATAACGGCCATACGAGCCAACATTTGCCAGGGTGCTGTACGACCCGGTGATAGCCCGCTCGATACCAACCTTGTCCTTTAGTGCATCTTCGGGTGAAACGGATTGATAAGGCTCAACATCCAGTATTTTTGAGCAGGATGAAAGGGCAGCCATCATGAGTAAGAAATATACTATCTTTTTCATTTTTAATAAGTTTTAAGTGTTAAAAACCCAGATTTAAACCAAGCATAAATGTGCGTGCCTGCGGATAGGTAAAAAAGTCAGTACCCATGATCAGGTTGCTGGCGCCGTAGTAATTTACTTCAGGGTCCATTCCTGTATATTCAGTTAATGTGAAAAGGTTTTGAATGGAAACATACACCCTGGCAGTTTTCATTTTCACCTTTTCGAGTGTCGATTTGCTGAAATCGTAGGATAACGTCACATTTTTAATTCTCATGAATGAACCATCTTCAAGAAACCTGGAAGAGGTTAGTTGGTCGCCGACGCGCGGCACATCTGTAATATCGCCGGGTTGTTTCCACCGGTTAAGCATTTTGGCTATCTGGTTGTCTTCGGCTGTGAGGTTACCCAGGTAGAGCAAGGTACCATTGTAAATGTCGTTGCCGTATGTGCCTTGAATAAAAACCGATAATTGCAGGTTTTTGTAGGCAAAAACATTGGTAAAACCATAGGTGAAGTCAGGATTCGGGTCGCCGGTTTTGGTGCGGTCGTCAGCGGTAATGGTTCCATCACCGTTTATATCATCGTACACCAGGTTGCCGGTGGTAGGATCAACACCCAGGCAGCGGTAGCCATAGAAAATCCCGATTGGCTCGCCAACTTCAACACGGTTTCCGCCACGTCCCAGGTCGTCGATGGGTTGGTCTTCATAGAGGCTGGTTACTTTGTTGCGGTTGGCAGCATAATTTCCCGAAAGGTTCCATTTAAAGGTTTTGTCGATAATGGTAGCATTTAGCACCAGTTCAATCCCTCTGTTTTCCATGGTTCCGATGTTGGAGGTGATGGCTGTAAAACCATTTGATGGAGGAATTGGCCGATCGAGCAGCAGGTCTTTGGTTTTGTTGAAATAATAATCGGCATTCAGGGTAACCCTGTCATTGTATAATCCCAGATCGATACCAACACCCGTTTGAGTGGTGGTTTCCCACTTGAGGTTAGGATTGGGAAGCTGAATGGGTGCAATGCCCGAATTTCCACCATAGTTGTAACCGCCACCGTACAATCCAAGCGAGGAATAGTCGCTGATTCCGTCGTTTCCTGTCAAACCGTAACTTGCGCGCAGCTTCAGGTCGCTCACTGCAGGTATGTTTTTCATGAAGTTTTCTTCCGAAACCCTCCATGCCAATGCCATGGCCGGGAAATAGCCGTAACGGTTGTTTTCGCCAAATTTTGAAGAACCATCTGCACGGGCTGTCACAGAAAGGATGTATTTGTACATGTAGTTGTATTTAACCTGGCCGAAATACGAGTTCAGGCCACGGTCGAGCGCTGATGCTGAAGCCGAGCGGATGGTTCCGGCTGAGGCAATGTATTCGAAGTTTTCGTTAGGAAAATTTACCGCATCAATGTACGTGCTCCGGCGGCTGTATTTTTCAAAACTGTTACCAATAAGCGCCTCTACATTGTGTTTTTCGTTGATGGTTTTCAGGTATTGTATAACATTGGAAGCCACCAGGTTGCTCACATAGTTGGTTCCTTCAATACCCAAACCGTTGTATTTTGCGCCCTGACGCTCGGTTACCGGGTCGTAACTGTGTTCGCGCAGGTTGTAAATATCGGCGCCCCATTTTGAGGTAAAGGTGAATCCGTCCAAAAACTTGTATTCAAGATAAACATTGCCGTTGGTGCGGTTGGTATAGGCGTAGTTTATGGCTTCGTTAGCCAGGGCCACCGGATTTGCATAAAAATGATCTTCATTGTATGTTCCGTCGGCATTATAAACCGGATAAATGGCCGGAATTGACATGGCATTGGGCAAAGGGCCATAAAGGGTACCATCGCTTTCGATGCGTTTGTTCCATGAATACGATAGTGACACGCCGCCCCCGATGGTCAGGTTTTTCAGCAGTTTCTGGTCAACATTCAACCGTCCGCTGTAACGGTCGTAGGCCGAGCCTTTAATCACGCCGTCCTGTTTGTAGTAACTCCCTGAAAGGAAAACCCTGGTTTTGTCATTTCCGGTGCTTACCGAGAGTTCGGTGTTGGTGGTGGGGGCAACCTGCAAAACCTCACTCATCCAGTCAGTGTCGATACCCTGAACGCTGGTACCGGCGTATTCGTTGTACTGTGCTGCATTCATCAGGTCGGGCAGCCTTTCAGCGGGCATTTGTTGCCAGCCGTAATACGAGTTCAGGTTTACATTTGTTTTGGAGTAACTCCCTCTTTTGGTGGTGATGAGGATAACTCCGTTGGAAGCGCGTGAACCATAAATGGCGGTAGCCGAAGCATCTTTGAGCACGGTAACTGTTTCGATATCGTTGGGATTGATATCCGACAAAGCGCTTATTTCCTGACCACTCATGCTTATTTGCCCGTACGAACCTGTGATTGCTGGAACTCCATCGATTACAAACAAAGGTTCGTTGCTGGCATTAATCGAGCTGCCACCTCTAAGCTTTACGGTTGGCTGTCCGCCGGGTGTTCCTGAATTGGGGGAAATGGAAACACCCGCAGCCCTGCCTTGTAAAACTCCGTCAATGGTTCGGATGGGCAGGTTTTTAATTTCTTCTTCACCCACAATGTCCACGGAGCCATTGATGAGTTTGCGGCTCGAGGTGCTATAGCCAACCACAACCACTTCGCCGAGGTCAACTTTTTCCTCAATCAGCTCAACATCAATTAATTTACGGGCATTTACAGGTATTTCCTGTTTTTGCATCCCGGTGTATGAGAAAATCAGCACACCATCTGCCGGAGCATCAAGTTTGTAAAAACCGTTAACATCGGTAGCGGTTCCTTTCAATGTTCCCTTCAGCACAACATTCACCCCCGGTATCCCCTGCTTATCGGTGGCCGATGTTACTTTTCCGCTGATGGTGATGTCCTGTGCTTTCATGCCAAGAAAGAGCATGACCAGCACAATCAATACAAAGTAACTTTTTTTCATTTGTAAAATATTTGGTTAGTAATCATTATTTTAACAGAGATATTTTAACAACAACCGGCAAAATATCCATGCTGATGTTGATCACGGTATAATGGTCGTTACCATCGGGTTTATCGGTGTAAAAGCCAGCGCTTTGCGATGTTTTACTTAGTTTTACCAAAAAACCGCGATCATTTTCATAAAAACTTAAATTTTCCACCTGGTTGGCTCCCCGGTTGTCAATCAGGTTTTTGGTAATCAGTTCACTGAATCCTGAAAGGTTTCCTGCCAGAATGCCTGTTTTGCCAGGATTTTTTATGTTGTAATATTCGTTGCCCACCGTAGCTTTCTTCCCATTTGCAGGGTAAATATTTTTGGTTGGGATATCGTAATAATCACCGTCTTCCAGATAGCTTACCAGAAGATTGCTAATGTGTGGCAGTTTTTTGTGATATTCAATTCCAGCATCATGCGTATTGATGATGGTAACACCACCTGCTCCGGCAACTTTCAGTTTATTTTCTTTTCCAAGATAAATAAGGGCGGTATTTTCGTCGATTCCAAAACCGGTTTCAAATTTCTCTTTTTCATGAAACAAAACCATGATAAGCCTCCCAATCCGGGCACGGGCATCAAAATGCTGATCGACAATGCCCAACGGGAAAAATCCAAGCCCATTTGTCAGCAAAACACCTTCGCCTTCAGGGAAATCATCTCCCCCATAATTTTCGATTACACCATGGGTAAGGGCGCCAAGGCTGTTTCCGCCACCAATCATGGCTTCACTCATAATGGCTGCACCAGCGCTGGTACCTCCCACAACTCCGCCATTGTTAAAAACTTCCCACACAGCATCCAGCACGGGCGTTTTTGTTCCGTCAGGTTGTACCAGGCATTTCATGGTTCGCATCTGGTCGCCACCCGAAAACCATACAGCTGTGCATTTCCGCACCTTTTCAGCTAATTGCAGATCGTATCCATTGTCCTTCCATGTAGCTTCGTTCACGTCAGTGGTACTGTCGTCGTCAACCATGGCGATTGGGATGAGATTGATTTTTTCCTGTTTTACGCCATATGAAATCAGGGCTTTTTTAAAATATTCAAACGATTGCACCGATACCCCGCTGGCTGATGGAATTACTGCAAATGTTGCCTTGTCGGTTCCACCTGCCAGATCAATCATCTGATTGAAGATGCTTTGGTTGTTGTTTTCGAGGCCTCCGCCAACAATCACAAGATTTCCTTTTGAAGAATTCTGACTCACCAGCATAGTGCAAAGTATGATGAAAAATGAGGATAAACCAACTTTGTGAATCATAAATTTGGATATAGAATTTTGAGCGAAATTAAAAAAAAACAATTCAGCCGGTGTAAGTCGATATTTTTATTCATTTTTGCTGATCAAATACACTTAACCATGCTTACATTATTTAAAAATGCCACAGTTTTTGCACCCGAAAAATTGGGTCAAAAAGATGTTCTTGTTGGTGGAAAAGCCATCCTTGCCATTGGCGAAACCATTGATCCGCCTGCTGGGGTCGAAGTTCAAACCATTGATTGTTCCGGTCTTTGGCTGGTTCCGGGGTTGATTGACTCGCATGTTCATATTACCGGAGGAGGTGGCGAAGGAGGCCCGTCGAGCCGGATGCCCGAATTACAACTAAGTATGATGATTGAAGCGGGCATTACTACAGTAATCGGCTGTCTGGGCACCGACGGTATTACACGTTCAGTTGAAAGTGTACTGATGAAGGTAAAGTCGCTGCGCGCGCAGGGCGTTTCAGCATGGATGTACACCGGCGCTTACCAGGTTCCGACACCTACCATTACCGGCGATGTTGCCAAAGATATTGCCCTTTTTGAAGAAATTATCGGGGTAGGTGAAATCGCCATCTCCGACCATCGTTCTTCGGTTCCGACCATTGCAGAATTGGCCAAACTTACAGCCCATGCCCGCGTGGCGGGAATGATTGGTGGGAAAGCCGGAATTGTAAACATACACATGGGCGATGCTCACGACCCGTTCCGCCCGCTTCACGAAATAGTGGCTTCAAGCCAGATGGGCTACAAACAATTTGTCCCGACCCACTGCAACCGCAACTTCTACATTTTCGAGGATTCAAAAGAATACGGGAAAAAAGGTTATATCGACATCACCACCAGCGGTTATCCGTACTATGCCGACGAAGAAGTGAAACCATCACATGCCCTCAAATTATTGATGGAGAGTGGAGTTCCGGCTGAACACATCACCTTTACCTCCGATGCCTGCGGCTCTTTGCCAGGTTTTGATCCCGTGACCGGAAAACTGGTAAAGCTGGAAATGGGACTTCCTTCTTCGGTTTTAAGAGAAATTAAAGAAGCAGTTCTCGACGACGAAATTGCTCCCGAAATAGCGTTGAGGGTAGCTACTTCAAATCCGGCAACAATCCTCAAATTATCCGGAAAAGGTTTTATCCATGAAGGCTTTGATGCTGACATTCTGGTTATTGACCCGCAATTCAACATTGTCCACTACATGGCCATGGGGAAATTGATGTAAACTGGAAGATTTATTAGAAGGTCTAAATAGTGAACCAAAATGCTGGTCGTTTTTCACTGCCTTGTATTTTTGTTCGATGATCATTGCTTCTGGTACGAATAGGTTGTATTGCTGATGTTGCCACAAAGCATGTTCTGATCTTGCCAATTTAATAAAATTACCCGCCATTTGCAACCTGGCTTTAGGCAAGACAAATCAGAGTAAATTATGAAATTCAGAACTTTAGAGGGTTCGAAAAGTCATGTTGCAAAACTCCAGGTTCCTGCCTGCCACAGGCACGAAGGCAGACAGGGCACTCTTCAAAGCAGCACTAAGTGTGATATGACGATCGTAATAATAAGGTTTCTTTATTGTGGAGTAGGCAGGTGGCGCCCCAAAACCAATTCAGGTTTCTTCGGAGTAAGCAACGGGCTATTTAACAGTGGTGGGAATGGTCATCAAAGTTGTCTGCAAATTTCTTTCAGATATTAATAAGCTTACCGGGCTGTAATACAGCGCTTTCAACATTATTTTACCTTAGATGAAAGCTTACTGTACCAGGTCATTTTTTCCTTAAAGTGTATTTTCCATCTTTCACCTTTGCAACCTCCCAGCCATCGTTGAGCAGTAGGGTGTAGCCAGGCTCAGTAATTGTTCCAGTAAAATGGCCTGCCGGTGCAGGAAGCATAAAAAACTGCCAGTCGTTGGCACGAAATATCCCATCGGCAACCTCAGCAATACCCCATTCGCCAGTGAGCCTCATGGTTTTGTACACCACGCCATTGCCAAGCGGGATAAGCTTTTCCTGCGGGTTGAAGCCAAACTGAAGGTGGTCGTTCCTGATGATGAGCACATCGCTCTTCAGAAATTTGTGCTCATACGCTTTTGTTAACTGCTGCTGAAATGCATACTTCCGGCTTTCATTGGCTATTAACGAATCCGCTCCATACAGTTTCATCAATTTAGAAACATATTCCCTAAGAACTGCCGTGTCTGTGGCCGGCTTTTGGCTAATCATCTGACTACCAATTTCAGGAAGACTTTTCCCATTTTTTACCTCGTCAATCCAACCACCCTTATATTCATCAAACAAAACACCATAGGCCGGGCCTGTGAGATAAGCGAACGAATTGGCCAGGCCATCCTTTTCCAGCGAAAACTGCAATTGTCTGGAGATTACTTTTGGCAAAAAGTTTCTGTCGATTCCGCACAACCTGTATCCGGTGTATTCAGCCATTCCTTCGTGCAGTTCAAACCTGTTTTCGTTGTTTCGGGGAAACAACAACTGCCTGTGTGCCCGTATGTTTAAGGCATTTGTCAGATGAGTGGTTTTGTCATTGTTTTCGCTGATCAATGCCTGACTTAAAGCTAAAAATTCCAGTTTTATTAAAATAGAACCTTGCAATTCATCCAGGTGTGTATTTTCTGTCATCACTGGTTTAATTCCAATGTCTTCCTGGTTTCTGTGCCAGCTTTCGTGAATCAGCAACTTAGCACGCGAATATTTATCATCAGCCGGAATATTCTCCCAGTTCAACATTGTCCAGTTTGTGCTATTCCATTGGACTGAAGTATTGGCAACATTCACGTTGTCGGGCAATTTGCCAACGAACACACCTTCATTTTCAACAAGTTTCCCGACTTTATCAGCCTGGTTGGCAATAATGAGCCTGCTATCGGGAAAAACGAACATGGTTGCGCCATAAAGATTCATTCCCCACAAATCACCGTTGTCAGCCAGGCATAAGGAGTCTAACTCAAGGAAATATGATTTTGCTGATTGCAGTTCAGCAGGTTCCTGTCCTGTCAAAAATCCAATGTTAAGCATACCTGCAACAATGCCCAGCAATAATGTCAGTGTTAATTTCATGTTTTTTGGTTTTGTTAATTCGAGGAAACAGGAAGGTATTTTGTTTGCTGTTCCCGTCAAACCAGCGTCAAAAGTAGTGATAATGGCAATTATGGCTGAAAATTGTGAAATGAAATGACAGAAAGGACTATTGAGTCCAGTCTAAAAAAGTACTTAACCCCTAAATCTCCCGACAATCCGGACAAGCTTTAAAGGGGACTTTTACAACCTGCTGATTTTTGGTGTTTCTCCTTTTATCGACAGGGGTGAAAAACGCCAAAAATCAGCACACCGGAGCCTTTTTAGACTGGTCTTATTATGAAAATGGTTAATGCTTCAGTATGAAAATGAATAAAGGTAATTTCCATAGAAATAGATCAACAGTTTGTTGGCGCCAACTTTGGAAAAAATTGCTTTCCCGGCGATTTTTTATTCAGGAGGTAAGGGCTGGTTTCACCTTTTATCTGGTCAGTTCTTCAAGAATATGGTCAAGATTTCCAAGATCAGTTGTATTTTTCAGATAACCATCTATGATCGTGTCACCCATATTCTGGATTTGATAATCAGGCAGAAGGTCACCAAAAAGGATAAACACCATTTTATCAACGATCCGTTCTTTCAGCGTGTGCGATAGATTGTACTTCTTAACAATGGATGCTTCAATGCCGGTATGCACCAATTCGTGAATGATTGTTTTCGCCGGGTTCCGGTAATTTTTAAAGTCACCTTTTTTCGTAGTAAACAACGTTATGGTTCCGGTTTCAGGGTTATAACTACCACCGCTGCCATACAGGGTAAAAACCACAGCATAATTATCAAACATTTTGAACCCAAAGTCCCAGTTGTTTTTCAACGAATCAATGCGATAAATCATGCTGTTTATCAGGAGTTCCTGTTCCTGAACCTTTTCAATTGCTGCCAGGTAATCATTTTTGTTGTACGCCCCTGATTCAAGTATTTCAAGTATCAATGGATAATCAGCATTTCCAAAGGCGCCATTTTTCGATTTCCTGATTAACCCATCCAGCCGGTCATCTTTCGGGAGACTCACGTTGTAACCCTGTTTTTCAAAGAAATGAATATCGTTGATGGTTCTCCACACCGAGGTGGCTTCCTGCCGTAGCGTAGGGATATTGATAGAGAATCTCGCGCTGGTTTCTTGTGATAAACACAAAAAGGAATGCAGCAAAATGCCAGCAACAACAATATGTTTTATCAGTTTCATCAGCAACGTATTTTATGTAAGCGGGTTCAAAATTCATTAAACGGGAAGTAATTTTAAATGTTGCAGGTTAAGGCAGGTTTGCTGCCTAACGGTATTGGGCAAAAAGGCTAATGGCCACACCTTGTTTCGCATTTAAAAAACAAAACAACAAGAATGAAGGTACTGTTTTACAATCAAAATTCCTGAACATACAGGTAAAGTGTTGAAAGCAATGGTTTTTTGGGTATTAAAGTCAGGCATGCCGGCAATTACGCTACCCACTTCCGGTTTTGCTCCCGTGATATTCTTTTACCACCCATTAAAGACAAAGTACCCAACGTTACCTTGAAAATGACTCTCCTCAAATAATTAAAACCAACAAAGGCAAACCTTTGGATTAGGCTTGCCCTTGTTGTTATTGATTTTAATACGATGATTGCTGAACTCAAAAGACTGCAAAATGCTTACAGTCTTCAATCAATCCATATTTTTTCTCCCGGTGTTTCTAGGGTATGAGATTCGTAGTTGCATCAGAAGGAATGAATCATAATGCTGAGGAAAGCAGGCAGGTTTAATTCTCCGCTGAAATTCACATTACTAACACCCCCCTTCAGCCTTTGCTTTCTTTGCTTTGCGGGTAGGGAGAACAATTTCCTTTTTCTCAGAACCGACTTTTGTGGCCACTCCCTGATTTGTGCTCTCCATAATTTTGGCAAAATCGTGCCTGGGCTGGCCAATGCGGGCTATCCCTGATGCTGGATTTTGCTGCCAGGCAATATATTGATTCCAGCCACCAGTCAATATTTTCAGGTTTTGGTAACCCATTTGACTGAGCAGCATCCAGGGGCCGGCAGCCTGCGACTGATCTTTGCCTACCAGAACTATGGTTGCCGCCTGATTGTCCCACAAATCAAGCTGTTCGATATTTTGGGCATCGAACAACGAAGGTTCGGGAATATTGACCGAACCGGCAATGTGGCCTTTCAGAAAATCGTTCGGTGTGCGCAGGTCAACAATCTGCAGATTTGAACCAACCTCCCTGGCAAGATCAGCAGGAAATATTTCCCATTGCGGGTTTTGCAATAATGCAGCAGCCTGCTCTGCCGAAAGTTGGTATTTAAGATCGGGCTTGTGCAAGGTGAAGAACCCGATTAAAATGATCACTACAAAAACAGCCGATGCTGAGATTAATTTCCAGTTTTTTTGTATCTCGTTCATTTCTAAACCAATTATTTTACATTCAATCTACAACGTTTAAAATTCCAATTATCACACCTTCGACAGGCGTTCGACTGAGCGTTCGACTGAGCGTTCGACTGAGCTCACGCCGA
>CALFEP010000044.1 GCA_937950125.1 uncultured Bacteroidota bacterium | reverse complement strand
GGGTGGTAAACGAATCGGCGACCTCTTTATTGGGATAGTCCAGGGTTATCAGGTTGTCGAAAATGTCCCATTTTTTAATGGTAAGATAGCCTGTTTGAAAAAGCAACGGGATCAGACTCATGTTTTTCAAATCATATTTATCAAGCAATCCGGGATTTATCACCTTGTTTTCGATGTCGAAAGAAGTGTAATGCTCGTTTTTAATTTTTTTGGTAAGAAAAGTTGGGGTGCCTGTACTAAACCAGTAATTGTTGAAAATTCTTTTGCTGAACAAATTTATCAGTGACACAGGATTGTAAACAAAGTTTTTTCCATCCCACGAGTAGCCGTTGTACCATTCTTTTAGCAAAGGTTTAATATCATCAAAGCGTTCGGAATAAACGGCCTGAACCTCCGAGAGGTAATCAGCAAAATAGTATTCAACCTCTTCGATTGTCCAGCCAAGCATGGTCGAAAAATTAGGGTCTAAAGTAATATCGTCCAGATTGTTAAGGTCGGAAAAAATGGAAACCTTGCTAAACTTGGAAACCCCTGTAATGAATAAAAACCTGATAAATTGGTCGGAATCTTTAATGATGGAATAAAAACTTTTCAGGATGTCGCGATTTTCTTCTGCTTTTTCGATGTCGTCGAGATAATCAATAATGGGTTTGTCGTATTCGTCAATCAGAATGACTACCTTTTTTGTTTCAGCTAATTTTTCGATTAAAGCCCTCAATTTGAATCCTTCATGCTTATGTTCAAAATTAATTCCATAATTGTTGGCGATGTTTTCAAGTTCAATGTTTATTGCTTTGGAAAGACCAAAGGTTTTGTAATCAATACTTGAAAACGAAATTTTGATAACCGGATAAACCTCCCAATCAATTTTATCATAAATCCAAAGCCCTTGAAACATCTCTTTGTGGCCAAGGAAAATTTCCTTGATGGTGTTGAGCAGCAGCGATTTTCCGAACCGGCGGGGGCGGGAGAGGAAGTAGTACTGGTGATTTAAAAGGCTGTAAATGAATTTTGTTTTGTCCACATAAATGCAGTTTCCTTCAATTAATTTTGAGAATTCCTGCAAGCCTGTCGGAAGTTTTTTCATCGTTTAAAGTCTTGAAAAATATGTTTGTTGCAAATTTACATCAAAATATTGTCAAACAGGCTGATTGAATAAAAAGCGGCTTGAAGGCTGAGCTTACCATTTTTTTGAATTATTTTGCTGAACAATGAAAAATGACAAGGGCGAAAAATGGGCGGCACAACGTCTCACCCGAAAAGATTTTTTTAAATGGGCATCATTGGTTTTGTTGGTTCCATTTTACAAACTATGGCAAGCCACAGTAAACTTTGAACAGGCAGCAGGTGTCAAAGAGCGGGAATTGGTAATAAATCCGATGCTGAATGACGGAATTCAGTTTACTGACAAAATTATTCTTGTAAAAAAATCAGACAAACTGATGTTGTTTTCTTCAAAATGCAGCCACCTGGGATGCCGTATTGACAAGGAAGAAAATGGGCAACTGGTTTGCCCCTGTCACGGTTCAAGGTTCGATTTGCAGGGCAAACCGCTGAAAGGGCCTGCAAACAGACCTTTGGAAAAAATTAACTATGAAACCCGGGAAGTGGACGGAGCAGTAGTTCTGCGGTTTAAAGTATAATCGATGAAGTGGGCATTGCATAAAATATCAACCCGTTTTTTAAAACCCGACACCTGGGGCGCCCTTGCCCTGGCTCATTTTCTGATTTGTGCCGTCAGTGGTGTTTTTCTGGCAATTCCCTACGATGTCCAGAATGCTTATGAATCCATCGTCAGGTTGCTGCTTACCAACCCTGCCGGTAGTTTTGTGAGGAACCTCCATTATTGGAGCGCCCAGTTTTTCCTGATTTTTACGCTGCTCCATACCTGGGATTTTTTAACATCCGGTTACGGCTTCAAACTCAAAAAAGGTGTGTGGATGAGGCTGGTTTTCAGTTTGATATTTGTTTTTTATGTGATGATCTCAGGGTTTATTCTCAAAGCAGACCACGACAGCCAGCAGGCTCAACGGATTTTGCAGGCTTTGGTTTCGGGGCTTCCGTTATTTGGTAATATTTTGTCATACAGTTTGATTGGTGAAGACGGGGATTTTCAGATTTTGTATGTCCATCACATTGCAACAGCTACTATTTTTCTGATCATTGTCATCTTTGAACATGCGAAAACCATCTGGACCAATGCCCGGACATTCTTCATCATCATTTTACAGGTTTCTGTCTTAAGTTTCTTTTTCAGGGCGCCGCTGCACGATAACCTGAACCCTGTGGTGAAAGGTCCCTGGTATTTTGTTGGTTTACAGGAAATTCTGCATTGGATGAGCCACCCGGACTGGATTTTTGTGCTAACCTTCACCTTTTTGGCAATTATCTGGTTTATTCCAAAAACCAAAGCATCGACAGCTGTTTATCTGCGCAAAGTGCTGTATTTTTCATTTCTGATTTACCTGATTTTAACCTGCATGGCCTATTTTTTTAGGGGCGAAAACTGGCAATGGGACTGGAAAATGCGTGACGTTTATTTTCCTTTTCAACCAAAAACAGTTGAAATCATTGGAACTTCGGATTCACTTATAGCCAGGTACAATCATCTGGACGGAAAAAAAGAAGGCTGCCTGGTTTGTCACTCCGAAATGACTGGTTTTTCACCTGCCCATGATCCGTTGGCAATAGGTTGTGCAACCTGCCATTTGGGCGATCCCTATACGGTTAACAAAACTCAGGCGCACCAACATATGGTTTTAATTCCCGGCAACCTCGGGAATGCTCACAGAACCTGTGGAACGGCTCAATGCCATCCTGAAATTACCAACCGCATGCAAACCTCACTTATGACTACCATGAACGGAGTGATCAATGTTGACCGGTTTGTTTTTGGGGAATCAGGACTTGATGAAATCCATTCTCATATAGCCAGGATCGGGCATAGTGCTGCCGACCAACATTTGAGGGATTTATGTGCCAATTGTCACCTTGGAAATCCGAAAACCGATTTTGGCGCTGTTTCTCAACTTTCCCGCGGAGGGGGGTGCAATGCCTGTCATTTGAATTATTCGCCAGCGGCGCTTAACAACCTGCAAGAAAATAGCGCAAAATCTATTGAGGAAACAAGCTGGAACTTTCATCCTTCGCTTTCGCTAAATATCACCGATGATCATTGTTTTGGCTGTCATAGCCGTTCGGGTCGCATCGCCACCAATTACCAGGGCTGGCACGAAACCTTACTCGAGAAGGAAGAGGTGACAGATTGGGAAAAATACCATCAATTTGATGATGAACGGATTTTTGAGAAACAAATTCCTGATGTTCACCACCAGAAAGGGATGGCTTGCGTGGATTGCCATAATTCCTACGAAACAATGGGTGATGGGAATCTTTATCCCCATAAGGAATTTCAGGTGAAGGTCCGGTGTGAGGATTGCCATTTTCGGGGAACACCCAAAACGATCAGTACATCTTCCCTTGACCAGGAATCGGGAAAAATTGCACAACTGCGTAAATATCCGGCTGACAGGCAATTTTTGGTTTTTGAAAAATCAGGTAAAGCCATGCTTAACACTTTTATGAAGGACGATGGCAAAAAATGGCTGATTGCGAAAAATTCAGGTGATACTTTACCCATGCTGCCTCCGGCATCAGCCTGTTCGCAGGGAAATGCACACAAAAACCTGTCATGTGAAGCCTGCCACACATCGTGGGTACCGCAGTGTGTGGGGTGTCACAATGCTTATGAAAAAAATACTCCAGGTTTCGACATGTTGGAAAACCGTGATAAAATGGGCGCCTGGGTTGAATTTACAGGTCGATTTCTTGCAGATCTCCCGGTTTTGGGTGTTGACGAACGACCCGAAATGACAAGTGGTAAGGCAAAGAAAATCAGTACTTTTGCCAATGGAATGGTTTTGTCGGTTGATTTGCAAAGCTTTGATGGGAAAGCCGGAACAAAAGAAATTTTCAGGCGACTTCATGCACCCGTTTCAGCCCATACAACCATCACCAAAGGACGATCATGTAAATCTTGTCACAACAATCCGCTGGCCATCGGCTATGGCCGGGGAAAACTTGAATTTGTTTCCACAGGAAATGCAGGTCGCTGGCAGTTTACCCCACATTTTGCTGAAAACAAACACGACGGCTTGCCTGAAGATGCGTGGATAGGTTTTCTGAAAGAACCAAACGGAATTACTTCAACCCGTACCGGAGTGAGACCTTTCAATATTGCAGAACAAAAACGGATGTTAGAGGTTGGCGTTTGCCTGTCTTGTCATGAGGAGGATTCGAAAGTGATGATTGCAACATTGGAGGATTTTGATGGTTTATTAAGAAGAATATCGGCGAAATGTAGTATTGTGTTGTGGTAAAAATTGATTTTCATTCTCGAAAAAATTGTTTCTTTGTATTCTAAAGTTGAAATATTTATGAAAAACCTATTCACAGTATTGTTTTTTTTAGGACTAGCCTGTCAACTCTTCTCCCAGTCCAGGGAGGTGCCGTTTACTCTCGATGACCGTGACAGGATAATGCGTACCGAAGAAAAACTAATTGCATTGGAGAATAAACTGGACAACAGCATCGGATCATTGCGAAGCGAAATGAATGCGCGATTTGAGGCCGTTGATTCCCGGTTTAATTCAATGGATTCAAAACTTGCTTCAATGGATACAAAATTTGAAACCCTTTATTGGGCTTTTGGAATTGTGATTGCGTTGATTTTGTTTTTGTTAGGATACATTATTTGGGATAGACGAACTGCCTTGAACCCTGTTCAGGATAAAACCAACAATCTCGAAAACCGGTTAACCAAACTTGAAATCGTTGTAAAAGAACAAGCCCGCAAAGACCCGGTTTTTGCTGAATTATTGCGTCATGCCGGAATTCTGTAATTATTTTTTTAATCTTCATTGTCAAAAATCTGTATGCTGATTTATCAGGGTTGAGCCCGATAAATCCTGTCATTTAACGGTAAACACCAATTACTTTTCTGGCAAACCAGTCGAATGTTCAGGCCCCTTTTTCATCATTATTTTACAAAATCGGTAATATTAAAACTCTTGATTCTTAAAGAGATGAAATTAAAACAAAAAAAGCCCCGGCAGTCTGTCGGGGCTTTTTTGGTTAAATACAAAAGATCAATCCTTATCGAATGGTGATTTTTTCGATTTTCCTGAACTCATTGCCTTCAATTTTCAGTAAATAAAAGCCAGCGGGCACCGATTTGATGTCCAGCTTGTTACGAAGACCATGCAATGATTCACGCAACACTTCCCTTCCATTGACATCCTGAAGCGTGACTTCTACATCCAGCAGTTTATCGAAGTCAACATTGAGGTAGTCGCTGACAGGGTTGGGGTAGATCATGACTACAATTTTATTCAGATCGTCCACCAGCGTGGTTCCCAGCGTTAACCCTGCGATGGCGCTGATGCCATTGGGGTTGAAGGTTCCGTCTTGGTCTGGCCATTGCTGATCCCAGGATATGCCGAGTGAGTATTCATTGCCTCTGGTGACATCGAACATCCGCAGGTTGAGATTTTCACCGGCGGTGAAGCCGTCTTTTTCGACAGAGGTTGGGTCGTCGGCAAAAAGCGCCAAACTGGTGTTGTTACCATCCCAGCGTATCATTCCGAAGCAGTTACCGTTTTGGTCAAACGCACCCAAATAGTCACCCGGACGGATAAGCGTGGAATTAATCACGTTTTGTGGAATAGCGATGAGATGAGCGTTTGGCGTCGGGTTGAAGCTGTTCCATGGACTGGTATTGATCATTTCGGTCATTATCACGTTGGTACCATTCAATCCGAAGTCATTACTTGATTTGGTGCAACCAGGGAACGTGACCGTGGCGGCATTGGACATCAGTACGAAATATGCAGCGCCGGGTTGCAGGTTTTGCAATGTGTTGATGCCATATTGCGGCCAGTAAAGTTGCCATCCGGCTACTTCCTTCACCACAGTAACCCCTTTTCCTGCAAATAATTCCGCCACGTTGGTTTTACATTCATTCATAACCGGAATCAGGTTCCAGCCTTCACTGAGTTGAAGCGTCCTGTCGGAAAGCCTGGTTCCGGTGATGGTAAGTTCGACCTGGTTGGCAACCTTGATTGCGTAACCATCATGTATGTCCCAGTTTTCTATGGTGTTGAGGTTCTCGCCGGGCCAGTAAACACCTGTCATCGACTGAAGGATGATCAGGTCATCAATCACATCGTTAAAAATGTTATCCATGGCTGGATTTGCAGGTTCCACAAAAGTGGATATACCGGACCACCCTGCCGGGATTACAATCCGGTGGCACGTGTTGACGATAAGCGAGATCTGGCTGGCTGCGGCAGCTGTACATGGACTCAGCGGCTGTGCGGTCAAAGTGAGGACGACACTTCCGGTCAGAATATCGGCTTCACCGGGCAGGTAATTGGATGTAGGTGATGTGGCGTCTTCAAAAACACCATCACCGCTGGAACTCCAGGCAGAACTCTGTGCGTTGGAAACATTGCCTTCGAGAACAAACGCATCGGTAAAACAAGTTGTACCATCAGCACCGGCATTTGCCTCCGGTAGCGGAATCACAGTAACAATGGTGCTTGCGCATAATCCGGGTGAGGCACACCCTGATTCACCCCGGACGAAATAGGTTGTGGTTTCCTCAGGCGAAACCATCAAAGTCAGACCGGTTCCTACCGGATTCGAACCACACTCGCCGGCATACCATACCCACTCAGCAGCATCATTCAAATTTCCGGCTAATATTTCAAGGGTTGCCGAACCGCCAACGCAAATATCCATATCCGGGCTTAATACCGGAATGCCGGACTGTTCACACTGTTCAACACCCAGTCCGACGCACGACACCGTTGTGAACACATCGATGTTCGTGTAGTTAGGCACCGTAGTAGCGTGTACTGTGATGGTGGCATCACATTTAAGGATTCGTACTTTACCAAGGTAATTACTCAAATCTTCATCATCTAAAGTAACAGTATAGGTAAAATTGCTGCCGCCTGTCTGGCTGACAGCCCAATAACGATCAAGCGCAGTGATATATCCCGGGATTGAGCCTGGGATGACCGAACCTATCAGCTGAACTTCCACCATGCTGGTTCCTGTCAGGCTCACGTAGGTAAATGTCATGGGCCGGTAATGGGTGATGTTTCCAACCGGGAAGAATTTTCCTCCTACCGTTGAAAAGCCACGTATCAGCAGTCCGTTTATGTAGGCAGTGGCCGAACCGCCGGAGATTTCGGCAGCCGGAACCAGTGTCATTTTGTACGCATTGGTGGTGATGATACCCAATGTGAGGGTGAGCATGTAATGCACGGTTATGTCAACATCCAGCGTGATTCCGTGAACATTGTCAACTGTAAAACCATAGAACTCCACGGCGTTGCTGCCACCAATTGTTTGCAGCACCAAACCATTAAACACCACAATGGATGTTCCCCAAACAAACGTGCCATTGTTTATCCAGTTGCCTTTTATGTAATGCGTAAAGGAGCCCCCATCGAAGTGATGATCAATGGTAACATTGCCATAAAACGTCAATGAACCTATAGCCACTTTGCTGCCCGATCCACTGAAAATCACATGGTAAAATTCGCTTGTGCCAATATCAGCCGGGTCTGGTCCAAAAAAATCAACCGTGCCGGTACCATACAAAAAAGTACCGTAATTGGTCCAGTGTCTGCCGACCCACAGGTAGAAATTGTTCACATTCAGCGTTGTAAACGCATTGACGAGCACACTTCCATAAACTTTCACCGTATTGTTGAATAGCACAGTAGTCGAAACGCCCGCATTTACAAGTAGCAGGCCGGGCAAGATGTTATGTGTACCAGTACCAATGCGGTAAATACGGGTTCCACCAATGGATTCATCGGCAAATTGAACAGTGCCTCCTGTAATATTCACCGTTCCGGCTACATTGTGGTAGTCAACCGGATTAACATAGGTACTGTTGTAACGTACAATAATTTTACCGCCGCTCATTGTAAAAGAAGAGCCGGGGGCTGGTATCCAGATACTTGCATAGCCCGTGTCATTACCAATATTGGCTACTATGATTTTGCCTTCACTCATGGTAAAACTTACCGCATGGGTATCGCTAAAAGCCCTTAGCGCCGTGGCTACAACCAATTCGCCGCCTTCAACATTTATTTCCGAACCGGAGTAGTAATACAACGAATTGCCTGACAAAGTTCCAATATTGATGAAACCTGCGCTTACCCTGATCAATCCGTAAACATGCCATGAAAAATTCCCGGCAATGATGGTACCGCCATTGTTCCAGAAACCACCTTCAGTTGGTATAACTGCCTGACTTTCGTTGTAGAACGGGAAAATCGGGCCGGCATACGACAGTTTGAAGGTTCCGCTGGTAATTACCAGCCAGTTGTTGATGGTTGCAGTGATCGAGATGGGTGAAAGCACTTCAAGTATTCTGCTGCGCAAGCCCTTGTTCACTTCCAGCATGTAGAATGTAGAAATGGCCGAACCGTTGATGGTTTGCAGCAGATTGGCGCCCACGAATGAAATGGTGGATGTCCCATAAACAAATGTGCCGTTATTGACCCAGTTGCCATGTACAAAGTGCGTGTACGAACCTGCATTGAAATGATGGGTTATGGTGATATCCCCATAGAAGGTCAACGACCCAATAGCCAGTACTGTTCCAGTGCCATCAAAAATCACGTTATAGAAGTTTGTTGGACTGATGGTGATATTCAGGCTACCCAAAAAGTGGATGGTAGAAGTTCCATACACAAATGTGCCGTTATTTACCCAGTTCCCATACACATAATGGGTGTACGAACCGGCAGCGAAGTAATTGTTGATGGTGATATCACCGTAAAATGTAATTGATCCGGAAGCTGTTACGGTTCCGGTTCCGTCAAATATCACATTGTAGAAATTGGTGACGCTGATGAAGATGTTCAAACTGCCCAAAAAGTGAATGGTTGAGGTTCCATACACGAAGGTACCGTTATTGGTCCAGTTTCCATAAACATAATGCGTGTACGAACCCGCATCGAAATAATTAGTAATGGTGATATCGCCATAAATGGTTAGCGAACCGGCAGCTAAAACTGCGCCTGTACCATCAAAAATCACGTTGTAAAAGTTTGTTGAGCCGACGGTAATATTCAGGCTGCCTAAAAAGTGGATGGTGGAAGTGCCATGAATAAAGGTTCCGTTGTTCACCCAGTTCCCATACACAAAATGCGTGTACGAACCGGCGTCAAAGTAATTATTGATGGTAATATCGCCGTAAATTGTGAGCGAACCGGTTGCCGAAACGGTTCCGGTTCCGGCGAAAATTACATTGTAGAAGTTGGTAACGCTTATGAAGATATTCAGGTTGCCAAGAAATTGTATCGTAGATGTGCCGTAAATAAAGGTGCCGTTGTTCACCCAGTTTCCATACACATAATGTGTGTAGGAGCCTGCATCGAAAGTGCCTTCGATGGTGACGTTTCCCTCAATGGTGAGCGGTCCGGATGCTTCAAAGGTGCCGTCACCAGCGAAAATCACATTATAGAAGGTTGATGAAGTCACAGTGACCGTTCCGGTACTCACATAGCTGATGGTGGATGTTCCGGGATCAAATGTAC
>CALFEP010000043.1 GCA_937950125.1 uncultured Bacteroidota bacterium | reverse complement strand
TCAATGAGGGGATGGCGGCCTTGAAAGTCGGCAGTCAGCAACAAAAAGGACGCAAGCCCCGAACCTCAGAGTCGATAATTAAAAAATAATTTCAATGAGGGGATGGCGGCCTTGAAAGTCGGCAGTCAGCAACAAAAAGGACGCAAACCCCGAACAACGAACACCCTTCGACAAGCTCAGGAGACAAAACAAGGAACTACAAACAACAGACAACGAACACTAAAAAGAAAATAAAATGAATGAAGATTTTTTTCAGGGATACAAAGGCTCAGCACTCGAAACTTTAAAAAAATACAATGTCAGGGTGTGGGGTCAGGCCAAGGTAAACACCACCCGCGGACCTTTCAACGGAACGGTACTTCCACGTGCCGAAAACGATGATGACCAACACATTGTAATGAAAATTCCGACAGGTTACAACGTCGGGATCGACATCAAAACCATCCTTGAGATGGAAGAAACTGGCTACAAAAAAGCCAATTACAAAATCCCGGAAAAAGAATTCCCGTACACACCCAATTTGCCTAAGGTTAAATTGTTCGGAACCGGCGGTACCATTGCTTCCCGCCTCGATTACCGCACCGGAGCAGTTATTCCGGCATTTTCGCCCGGCGAATTGTATGGCGCCGTTCCTGAACTCGCCGACATCTGCAACCTCACTACCGAAAAGGTTTTTGCGGTTTTCAGCGAAAACATGGGGCCAAAACAATATATCGCCCTGGCAAAAGCCATCGGACGAGAAATCGAAAACGGAGTTGACGGAATTGTGATAGGCCACGGAACCGACACGCTGCATCACACAGGTGCTGCGCTCACTTACATGGTTCAGAATCCACCTGTACCGATCATCCTGGTTGGTTCGCAACGTTCGTCCGACCGTCCAAGCTCCGATGCCGCCCTCAACCTGATGCACGCAACAACGGCTGCTGGTCACGGCGACATCGCTGAAGTGATGGTTTGTATGTTTGGCCCCACTTCCGACGAATTTGGACTTCTTCACAAAGGAACCCGTGTAAGAAAAATGCACTCTTCTTACCGCTCTACATTCCGAACCATCAGCGACACCCCGGTGGCAATGGTAAGCCGAAAGGGAGTAGTTCCTATCAAGGAAAACTACCATCATCGGCGCAAAGACCGCAATGTAGTCATTAAGCCTTATTTCAGCGATAAAGTAACCATGCTGTATTATTACCCGGCTATGAAGCCCGACATTCTGGATGCCATTGTTGACATGGGTTACAAGGGAGTCGTGATTGTTGGTACTGGTCTGGGGCATGTAAACAAGGAACTCTATCCTGCCATTGAGCGCGCTCATGCCAAAGGTGTGCACATGTACATGACTCTTCAGACCATTTGGGGATATGTACACATGTTTGTTTACGATACCGGCCGCGATATGATGGCCAAAGGTATTATCCCGACAGGAAACATGCTCCCCGAGGTTGCCTTTATTAAACTTGGCTGGGCTTTAGGCCAGACCGAAGACCCTGAAGAAGTGAAAAAACTGATGCTCACACCAATTAATGACGATATCACAATAAGGGAACCTTACAATGGATACCTCGTTTACCAGGGAGGAATTCCGGAGGTGGAAGAATTCGTAAGGAAAGTACACAAATAGACGGTAACTGACAGAATTTTAAAATCATAGGAGTTTCTGATTAAAAAAAAATCCAGGTTTTGAACCTGGATTTTTTTTATTTGGTCAATCTCTCCAAAACCAATTGTATCAAGTCCTCAATCACCTGATGATGGTCTTCAGAATAAGTATTAAGCGCCCGGTTGGCAATCACCGCACACATGGTCAGTGTTTTGTGTCCCAAAAGTTTTCCTAATCCATACAATGCCGAGGTCTCCATTTCGAAGTTGATAATCTTCAAATCCTGATAACAGAAGGATCTCATTTTATCCATCAAATCGGGATGGTTGAGGGCAATGCGCAACACGCGTCCTTGTGGCCCGTAAAAACCGGGAGCGGTGGCTGTCATGCCAATATTAAGGCCAATACCCATTTTTTTAATCAGATCATCGGAACATGAAACAATGTAGGGATAGGGTAAATCGGGATGCCACGATACCTGGCGGATAAATTCCTCGCTCAGGTCGTTGTGAGTAACTCCGTTGCTCAGATAATATTTCAAAAGTCCATCGAGGCCAATTCCATGCGATGAAACCGCAATTGAATTCACAGGAATATCGGGCTGTATAGCACCAGATGTTCCCAACCTGATGATATTGAGCGAGGTGAGTTTTTCTTTAACAAGCCTTGTTTCAAAATCAATATTTACCAGGGCATCCAGTTCATTCATCACAATATCAATATTATCGGTACCCATCCCGGTTGACATTACTGTGAGCAGTTTTCCGTTGAATTCACCTGTGTGCGTCACTATCTCTCGGTTTGAACTTTCATGCAATACCTTGCTGAAATACTTCGAAATTTTGGGAACCCTCCCCGGGTCACCAACCAGAATAATATTGTCGGCAATATGCCCCGGCCTGATATTCAGGTGATAAATAGTCCCGTCAGGATTGATGATGAGTTCCGATTCTTTTAAACGATCCATAATTAATTTGAATTTAAAAAATGGTGCAATCTTAATTTCTACTTTTGCAAAAAAAAGGCGGCAAATATACTAAAATAAAGCCTTTTGTAAAATGATTAAAACTTTGTTTCATGATCAAAACTGAAATTATCACCATTGGCGACGAATTGCTGATTGGCCAGGTAATCGACACCAACTCGGCATGGATTGGCGAGCAACTCAATGCTATTGGAATAAAAGTCAACCAGATCACCAGTATTTCCGATGATCGTTCACATATTTTGAAAACCCTGGCAGAAGCCGAAACCAGGGCAGATATAATTCTGATAACAGGCGGTTTGGGGCCAACCAAGGACGACATAACCAAAGTAACCCTGTGCGAATTTTTTAATACCCAACTGATTTTCAATCAGGAAGCCTACAGAAGCATCGAAAACCTTTTCAAAATCCGTGGTTTTACTATGACTGAACTAAACCGTAAACAAGCGGAGGTTCCGGCCAATTGCAAGGTAATTCCTAACTCCAATGGGACTGCCCCGGGCATGTGGTTCGAAAAAAACGGGAAAATCTTTGTATCGATGCCAGGAGTTCCTTTCGAAATGAAGCAGATGATGACTGCCTTTGTTTTGCCTGAACTATCTGGAAAATTCAACTCACATTTCATTTTTCATAAAACCATTCTCACACAGGGCGGAGGCGAATCAATGATTGCCAAAATCATTGAGAACTGGGAAGACAACCTGCCGGCAAACATCAAACTGGCCTATCTGCCTCAGCCGGGAATGGTCAGGTTGCGGCTCACAGCCACCGGTAAAGATAAATACGAATTGCTGCACAAACTAGAACTGGAAACTACTAAGGTACAGCAACTTATTCCCGACTTAATTTATGGTTTCGACAACGACACCCTCGAATCTGTTGTCGGCGAACTTTTAAGGTCAATGAAAAAAACGGTGGCTACTGCCGAAAGCTGCACTGGCGGCTACATTGCTCACCTTATCACCAGCATACCGGGAAGTTCTGAGTATTATAAGGGTTCGGTGGTGGCCTACGCCAACGAGGTTAAAGAAGAAATGTTGGGTGTAAAAAACGAATCACTCCTGACTCATGGCGCCGTGAGCGAGGAAGTTGTTAAACAAATGGCCGAAGGTGTAAAATCGAAACTCAAGGCTGATTTTGCTATTGCAACAAGCGGCATTGCCGGACCTGACGGTGGTACTGAAAAAAAACCGGTTGGTTACACCTGGATCGCCATAGCCACACCTGAAACAGTGGTTGCCCGACAATTCCTTTTTGGGGAAGACCGCGGCCGGAATATCAGGAAGACAGCCATCATGGCGCTTGATATGCTTCGCAAAGAGTTGGTTAAAATCGGTTAAAAATCGAGTGAAATACCGGTGAGGAAGGGTTTTACCAAACCCTCATCAAAAGGTTTCAGGTAATCAACCTTTTCGGAATAATCAACATCATCAAAATAGCTAAGCTGAGCCCTGAACAGTTTTTCTGAAAACAACTGGCCAAAAACTTCGGTTGCCTCTTCACAAACCTCATTTATCGTAAAGTGTTCTTTCAGTATAAAATACAGATCAACATAATCCTTCCATTTTGCTCTTCTGCCAAGTGCGTAGGCTTTCATCGCAGCCAACGTTTTCAAATCAGGCAGGTTAATATAGCTTTCAAAATGTTGGTCATGGTTAATTTCGAAAGGATATTCAAAGAAAGTAAAATTTACACCACTGATGATCAGATTCAATTGATCAGAAACATTGCGGGTAATGGAATACGTGTGTTTGTATTTAGCCAATTTTTCCAGAATTCGTTTATGCTGAATGGGCGCCTTTTTAAAGAGATTGAAGTCGATAGATCGCCGATGACCCAAATACAAAGCAATTGCGGTTCCACCAACCAAATAATACTCTCGCCTGAATTCCTTTACGAATGTTAATAATTGTGTCTGATTTTCATTTAATATCTCTGGATGCATGTTGCTTAAAATAGAGGTTGAAAAAATGATAAATTTCCGGGTAATAATTTAGTTTCTGCCGGCCTTTGATCCCGTAGAAAACTTTTGCTACTTCATTGATCCCCATTGCTGAAAACAATCGTTTGACGGTTTCGAGTGTTCCATAGTTCAGAATGGTTTCCACCAATAGTTCCGGACTCATGTTTTCTTTTTCGGCTTCAGGCGTGTACCAAAAAAGGTTACTGTTTTCGCTTATTAACTGTTTGATCTGTTCGTTATGCATGATTGACCGTTTGTATTGCAATGTTTTGTTACAAATCTCTACTTTTTCGAATTTTCATAGTCCTTGATAAGTCCCAGGGTAAGCCAGTTGGCAATGGCCTGACGGTTATCAACAACAATAAGCCGTTTCTGGTCGCGTTCGTGGTTAATATTTCCCAGCTCGATGTAGGTTGAAACAGGGTTTGTGTTGTTCAGCATGTAAAGGTTGCGTGATTTCACGGTTCCGGTATAGCCCCGTCCAGGCTGCACAGCATCGTATTTTGCTTTGATGGTCTGGTACAAGGTATTGGAAAGTTCTTTCCCCTTTTTACTGTCGGCATGATAGTAAAAAAAGATGTCAACTTTTTGTTCCGAATACCTCGAATCAACGTGGAGTTCAACCGACCGCTGGTAGCTGCCTTTGTATTTTTCGTAGAGTTTGTTAACCTCAACAACCCTCTGCTTCAGCCTTTTGTTTTGATCCAAAGGAATGGCAAGATTGCCGATACAAACTTCATCCTTGTCACATTTCAGGAAATCGACGTCACGGATGCCGTCGTTGGGATCGCGGGTGATAATGTACACCGTTGCGCTGTGCTCGATAAGATTTTTAGCCAGCCGCAAACCTATGTCGTAGGCATATTCATCTTCACAAAGCCGGTGTCCGTCTTTTTTACCAATCGCACCCGGATCAGGACCTCCATGTCCTGAAATGATGTAAAAAATAGCACCTTCCAGCATTTTATCAACAAAAGTTACATCCTCATATTTTTTACCAAAGATGGGATAAACTCCTTGCTGGGCTATTGAATCGCTGACTGGAATGGGCAAAAGATAGGTTTTCCCTTTAATTAACTGATAATCGTCACCTATTTTCCCTTTGTTTAAATCGACAAATGCATTGAAATACTCGGAAGGGTCAAGATTGTTTTGTTTTAAAATCGAATAAATGCCATCGCCTGATTTGGCGACAACTTTCTTGTAATCCTGACCAAATGCGGTTGCTGCAAACAAAACAGCAAGAATTAAAAATACTGATTTTCTTATCGTTAAACTCATTTCGGACCCATTAAAAAGCATTAATGAGGCAAAAATAATGTTTGCTGGTTAGAATAAGAGTATGGATCAGAAAAAGTTTCAATAGGCGAAGGCAAAACTTACTTCCTGAAGAAAAAATCGAAATCGCAAACAGGCATAAAATTCTTTCTTTTCCAGTAAAAGCAGGTTTTATCAGCTAACCTTACGACTGAATCGGGAAGGATGGAAATCGAGTCGAGAATAATGTCATTGTGCATTTGGAGGCTGTACGCCGCTTTTTCAAATGGTTTTTCCCATTTTTGGGTTGTGGTGATGATGTATCTGGCAACATTACTTTTTATTTTCTGTCCATATTTTATTCTGCAGGCAACCTCACCTTCCGGAGGAATCATCAACTTAAACATCGCACCATGTGCCGTTTGTGTGGTTAACATCGAAGTGGTATCGTTTGCCGGGGTTATTTGGATGTAGGTAATATCGCCATATTTTTCTGTTTCAGGAAACGGATAAAACAACATTTGCCTGATCTCGGTATGTGTATTGTTTCTGAAAAAATACAAACCGTCCACCTCAAAAAGCTCATTTGAAAGTTTAAAATCAAGGTCTTCCCTGAAAAAGGTGATTCTTTGGGAAAACACGGGTAGTGTAAATATTAAAGAGAATGTGAATATCCAGGCGTTCATTTTCATTGTATCAGCATTTTTCCGGTTGCAATCGATAATCCTTTGTCAATCAATTGACAGGAATATATCCCTGAAGGCAGTTTTTCAGTATTTGTCCAGGTAAACTTCACGATGTTGTATTCGTTCCTGGTAATTGTAACAGGTTGTTGTGAAACAACTTGCCCCATAAGCCCAACAATTTTTAAAACCGGATACTGTAGCGTGCAATTTCCTGGAAACTGTAAGACGAATGTCGTAAAATCATTAAACGGATTTGGGAAATTCGAAATTTTCGGTCTTGTGTCCGGATGTTCAGAATGAACTTCTGTTAAAACCACCTGCAAAAAAACCGTGTTTGTCGAATCTGGTTCAATCGATACAAAATCATTAAAATCGTAGTCAACTCCATCAATTTCAACACCATACAAATGAAAATTGCATGCTAACATTTCATCATGAAAAAAATATCCAGATTCATTGGTTATTAAAGGAGGAAAATAAGAATTCGGATTTAACAGATACTCCTCCACATACTTAATTTCGGCATTGGCAACAGGCATTTCATCCTGGTCGAAAAGAAATCCTTCAAATTCGCCGGTTACCAGCCCGCCATTCCCTAAAAACCATGGCGCAGAGCATTTAACAAGCCAATATTCAGGGTTGTAAAACTCGTCTTCATGCACAAAAACCGGAATCAGCGATTGGCCAGGGTATGGCCCTTTTACCGGATCATACAACGAATTCCCCCATTCCAGATACATAAATTCAAACCATCCTTCCGGCCAATACGCGTAAACATAATCCGATTCACGAAACATCTGATGCGGGTAAACCAGCGCCTGTTGGGTAATGATGGTTTCATAGGTAGTAAAATCTGGTAGAAAATCTTCCTTGAATACAAATGCTCCTGTTGTTGAGTAGATTTCTATCTCCTGAAAAGTCTGTATGCCAAGCATCTCCATAAAAAATACGTCAACCACCAGGTACCAGTTGTCGTCGTCATCGAAGTAAATCTCGTAAATCAAACTTTCAGGCATAATTGGGTTAGCAAATGTTATATTACTGATTAACAACGCACTAACCAACAAAAGCCAAAATTTTTTCATAACAAACCTCCATTTTTTAAACCCATAAAATTACTACAATCATAGGCTGATTTCAAGAATTTTTCCCTTGAAAACCCGGACATTTTGAATTAAGTTAAAATAATTCTGAATTTCGTTTTGCCGTTTCGGAAAAAAGTATGTTCTTTGCGCTCCGTTTTAAAAAAGTAATTTTGTAAAAGAAACTGAGATGGCACGTACTTGCGAATTAACCGGTAAATCGAGAATGGTTGGAAACAAAGTATCACACTCCAACCGCAAAACGAAAAGGAAGTTTTATCCAAACCTTCAGACAAAGAAGTTTTTTGTTCCGGAAGAAAATCGTTGGGTAACCTTACGGATTTCTACTTCCGCCCTGCGGACGATCAACAAAAAGGGCATCTCCGCTGTGCTGGATGAAGCACGCGCAAAAGGAAACTATTACATTTAATAATAGTCTTTTAAGAAAAGAGATTTGTAAATGCTGTCAGTGGCAAAACCATTGACAGCATTTTTTATTTCCCCCGCCCCTCCTTTACAAATGAGAATATCCACCATTTTTTGTTGAAAATAATACCTTTATTTCACCGTTTTAAGGTTGTTTTAAAAAGATAATGATAACACGGCGCTGATGAAACATCTGTTGTTTACTATAATTTTTTATCTCTGCCTGATATTAAGTTCTGTGGCTCAACCAATTAACGATGACTCTGACGTGATTCAGTTTTCTGGAGTTGTCATAAATGGCGATAACCTCGATCCGGTTTCTTTCACCTCAATCATCATAAAAAATACACGACGTGGCACGCTGAGCGACTATTATGGCTATTTTTCGTTTGTAGCATTAAAACACGACACCATCGAGTTTTCAGCTGTTGGTTTTAAAAAAGGCGTTTTCATAATTCCTGACTCCATCACCCAAAAGCGCTATTCGCTCATACAACTCATGAGTGTTGACACCATCCTGCTGGAGCCTACCGTAATTTACCCCTGGCCTACTGAAGAAGATTTTAAAAAGGCATTTGTTGAACTCGATATTCCCGACGATGACCTGGAAATTGCCCGGAAAAATCTTGCAAAGGCTGAAATGAGGGAACGAGCCATGGAATACAAAATGGACGGCAGCATGAACTACAAAAACTACATTCAGAACGAAACCAGCAAATTATACTATTTGGGACAAACACAGCCCATTTCTATCCTTAACCCGTTCGCATGGGCACAATTTATCAAAGCCTGGAAAGAAGGAAAATTTAAAAAGAAGAAAAAGGACATCTATCAATAAATTGATTCGTTTTTACCGTATTCCTGCAAATGAAACAGAAAAAAACAAAATATCTGCACCTGACTATTTTATTCGTAATATTACTGGTGCACAGTTACGTCTATTCTCAACAAGGGCAATCCCAGGTCAGAGGTAAGATTACAGATGAAAAACAAAAGCCACTCGAGTTGGTCAATATTTCCATTTTTGGATTTCCCGGAGGTACGGTAAGCGACAATAAAGGAAATTACCGTATTGAAGTACCTGCAAACACGCCCGTTAAACTGGTCTTTTCGTTCATTGGATTTGAAAAACAGGATTTTGATGTAGTCCTTTCTGACGGTGAAACGAAAATCATCAATGCTGTGATGAAGTCTTCATCCGAAATGCTTCCCGACATCATCATTCAGGATGAACGCATCAGGAGCACCAACCTGCAACGTATCAATCCCAAAGAACTTACCAACATTCCGTCGGTTTCGGGAAGTATCGAATCGCTCATCAAAACCCTTCCTGGCGTGGCTTCCAACAACGAGTTAAGTTCGCAATATTCGGTCAGGGGCGGCAATTTCGACGAAAACCTGGTTTATGTTGACGATATCGAGATTTACAGACCCTTCCTGATCAGGTCGGGGCAACAGGAAGGAATGAGTTTTATCAATCCCGACCTCACTTCGAGCATACTCTTCTCTGCCGGCGGATTCGATGCAAAATATGGGGATAAAATGTCGTCGGCGCTCGATATCAGGTACAAACGTCCCTCTGAATTTGCCGGGAGTTTTTCTGCAAGTTTGCTGGGTTCGACCGCTCATGTTGAAGGCGCCTCCAATAATCAGAAATTCTCATACCTGTTGGGTTTTAGGTACAAAACCAACCAATACCTTCTTAACGCCCTCGAAACCAAAGGCAACTATCAGCCATCGTTTTTCGATGTTCAAACCCTTCTGCGATACGACATTTCGAAAAAACTTGAAATATCTTTTTTGGGAAACTACGCCAATAACAAATTCAATTTTATACCTGAAACCCGCGAAACTAAATTTGGCACCATCAGTCAGGTAAAGCAGCTCACCATTTATTTCGATGGTCAGGAAGTCGATCAGTACCAAACCTATTTAGGCGCTTTAAGGCTAAATTTTAAACCAACAAAACAAACACAGTTAAAATTCATCACTTCAGCATTCAGCAGCGATGAGAGTGAAACCTTTGATGTGCAGGGACAATATTGGATTGGTGAAGTTGAAACCGGCCTGGGTGAAAGCAATTTTGGCGAAGTGGTTGGAACCCTTGGCGTTGGGACTTTTTTAAACCATGCCCGTAATTACCTTAACGCTAATGTCTGGAGCGCTGAACACAAGGGCTCATATGAGGAAGGGAAAAACTACCTGACCTGGGGAGTTAAATATCAGCACGAAAAAATTGACGACCAAATGAACGAATGGGAGCTTATCGATTCAGCAGGTTTCACCCTGCCCCGCCCTCCTGATCATCCGGGCAGCCCAAATCCCGTTGTAAATAATCTGGTGCTCAATACTTACGTAAAATCGAAGGTAAACCTTTCGTCGAACCGTTACATGGGCTTTGTTCAAAACACGCATGATTTCGGCGGCAATAACAAAAATTTTTCGCTGACTGCGGGTCTGCGTGCCAATTATTGGGATCAGAACAGACAGCTGCTTATCAGCCCACGTGCATCAATTGCTTATCACCCCGACTGGACAAACGATGTACTTTTCAGGTTTGCTGCCGGATATTACTACCAGCCACCCTTTTACAGGGAGTTGCGTAACTTCGACGGTACGATGATTTACGACCAGAAGGCTCAAAAATCGATACACCTGGTCGCTGGCTCCGACTGGGATATTTTGTTATGGGGAAGACCCTTCAAATTTATCACCGAACTTTATTACAAATTCCTCGATAACCTGATTCCTTATGAAGTTGATAATGTGCGTATCCGCTATTTTGCCGACCAGACTGCAAAAGGCTATGCCACGGGAATCGACATGAAAATCAACGGAGAGTTTGTTCCAGGCATCGAATCGTGGGCAAGCATGTCGTACATGAAAACCCAGGAAGATATAAATGGAGACTATTACTACAACGATAAAAATGAAAAAGTAGAACCTGGCTACATCCCCCGTCCCACCGATCAAAGGTTTCGCTTTAGCATGTTTTTCCAGGATTATCTGCCGATGAATCCTAGTTACAAGGTGCACCTGGCGCTGTATTTTGGCAGCAGCCTTCCGGTTGGTCCTCCAAAATCGCCAAAATACCAACACACCCGCCGTATGCCTCCATACAGAAGAGTCGATATTGGATTTTCAAAACAACTGATTGGCGAACATACCCGCCTCAGTGCAGGCAATCCCTTGCATTACCTCAAATCACTTTGGATTAGTCTCGAAATTTTCAATTTGCTGGACATCAACAACACCATTTCCTACATTTGGGTTACCGATGTGGACGGCATCGAATGGGCAGTTCCCAACTACCTTACGCCGAGGCAGTTGAACCTGAAACTTGTGACACAGTTCTAAATTCAGAAAATGGCTGGCCAGGTTACAAAATCATGATATGCTGTTATTGATCAGCAACCTTGTGTAAATCTCCACAAGGCAAAAAACAAAAGCTCATCGGGTTAAAAACTAATGGTGAAATCAAGGTTCGATTTTAACAAATAGGCTTTACCTGGCTGCAGGTATTGTAAGGTCATCACCTCCTGATCGGGCCAGTAAACATTTGTGCCTGCCGCATCTTTAATGATTTCTATATGAATCAGATTTTCAGCAAATAAAGTACTAACCTGAACAGGCTCGGCTGTAAGAACCGGAAGTATGTTCCATCCATCAAAAATCCCAATTTCCCTTGATGATGGCTGTCTTGCCAAAAAAGTGATGTTAGTGTTTTCAGTTAACTTAATAAAATATCCGCTCGAAAAATTCCATTGCGACAGCGTATTGATTCCCTGCCCGGGCCAATAAACCTGGTCAAAATTTTCTATCAAAATCAACTTATTGCCCAACGAAGCAGTAACGTCCGTTACATCAGGATCAACCGGTTCCAGCCAGGCCGAAAGGCCATTCCAACCTGATTTGAGTGGGATTTCGATGATTTCGGTAACCGGTTCCGGATCGAACCTGAACTGAGCCACAACAGGTAGATGATCGGACGCATTGTGAAGTGCATTTGCCACAATTTGCGTTACCGAATTGTTGGGCATCCTGTTTACAGAGTCGTTGTAGTGATTTCCATCATTACCCACTGCCCAGGTCGAATTGGCAACATAAACCATTTTTCCTGCGTCGGCAATGGCTTGTGAATACAAAATCATATCAAAACGATCATCCAGACCACCAGTGGCGCCGCCTCCAAACTGCCTGATGCGTGGGCTTTGTGTGTGGTACGGAGCAAAAATGCTGTTATTCCAGGTTCCTGAAATTGGCAATGGGTCGATAAAATGACCGTCGCTAACTCCATTGTCAGTAATGAGGTTAAGGTAAGCCTGTTCACTCGATTTGTAAATATTGAAATCGCCGCACACCAAAAAGTTGGTTCCAGGCGGCATACCGTTTGTAACACCTCTCAAAATGTTTACTTCAGCAGCGCGCTGTGCCTCGTTGGACGAACCTGAACTGGCCTTCAGATGAACCGAATACACCAACAAAGTATCCCCGGTAGGTTTAAAAACCAGCGTAAACTGACTTATGTCGCGAAGCCCGGTGGGAATTGCCGTATTCTGAACAAATGTAAAAAGGTCCTTTTTATAAAAGACAGCATTGTCCGAGTCAGGTCCGTCAATAAATGTTCCTGCCAACCATTCCGGGTTTAAGACCTGGTTGTAAAAAAGGTTCACCGAATTTTGCGAAACCATCTCCTGAACAACCAGCAAGTCGGGATTAACGTCATCAACAATGGTTTTAAAATAGCCTGTGCGAATTGAGGCCGATTCGTTGAAATTCAACAAATTGTAAGTCATAAACTTGATTGTGCTTTGCGAATATCCATACACAGTCACCGCAAAGACAATGACAAAAAGTAGTAATCCCCTTTTCATTGGTTGCTTTTATAAATTCTTTCAGATTCTTTAAAAAGAATCCCTGTATCATCAGGCAAAACCTTCCCCAAGGCTTTACGGACGCAAAAGTACACGTTTTTGCGTATTTCAAAACGAGGTCAACCAGCTATTTTCATGGAAAAGTATTATTGAAACCTTCTCTTTCGGCATTGGGATTTGCCTTACAGCGCGTGTAGCTTTTTCAAAGTCGGATCAACCGTCTCAAAATCCCTTAAATGATTAATTATTTGAACTTTAAAATAGCATTTCTGAAAAAAAGATGTTTTTGGTTGGCCAGTAAAATGGCTAAAAAGTCCTATTTTTTCATTACCAAAGGTGGAGAGTTAAGTGTGTTAAAAAAAATAAAAAATAACATTTTGGTAAACAAATACCTTAATGCTCCTGTTAAATGGTTCAAAAATTATAAAACCGATAAACACAAAAAAAAATATGTTAACCACGATAATAAAAAACTTAAAGTTTCCTGAATTGCCATACAGTTTTGATGCGCTCGAACCGCACATCGATGCACACACCATGGAATTGCACTATACCAAACATCACCGCGCATACTTCGACAAGTTTGTTGCAGCAGTTACCGGCACCGAAATGGAAAACATGGTATTTGGAGACCTTATTAAAAATATTTCAAAAGCACCTGCTGCTGTGCGCAACAATGGTGGTGGTTATCTTAATCACGACTTGTTTTGGAAGGTAATGTCGCAACATGGGGGTGGTCAGCCCGAAGGCGATCTGGCAAAAGCCATTGCTGAAGCTTTTGGTTCGTTTGAAAAATTCAGGGAAGAATTTAACAATGCTGCTGCCAACCGGTTTGGCAGTGGCTGGGCATGGCTTGTGCTGGATAATTCTGGTAATCTGAAGGTAACCTCAACACCCAATCAGGACAGCCCACTCATGGATGTTGCAGATCAAAAAGGCAAGCCAATTCTGGGGTTGGACGTATGGGAACATGCCTATTACTTAAAATATCAGAACCGCCGACCCGACTATATCAGCGCATTCTGGAATGTAGTTAACTGGGAAGAAGTTGCAAGAAACTTCAAAACCAGCAATTAACGAATAATAGTCTTTTTTTTTCATAGCTCACTAATTTGGTTAATTTAAAGCCGCACCTGCCCGGGGCGGCTTTTTTCTTTTTAAAAGCCATTGAAAGTTTTTTGAAAATAATTTTATCTTTGCCGCACATTTCAAAGCCGGGCTGTTAACTCAGTTGGTTCAGAGTGTTACCTTGACAGGGTAGAAGTCATTGGTTCGAGTCCAATACAGCCCACAAAAAAGCCTGAAAACTAACGTTTTCAGGCTTTTTTTATGTTAAATCATCCCATTGTTTGGACCTATCTGGGATGCTGTTGAGCATTTTACCCTTTACTCAAAACTCAGAATCGACTTTTTAATAATTTCCACTGCTTCAAGCAATTGCTCTTCAGAGATAACCAAAGGAGGAGCGAAACGGATGATGTGCTGATGGGTTGGCTTGGCCAAAAGACCATGTTCGGCCATTTTCACGCAGACATCCCAGGCTTCTTTTCCATTTTTTGGGCGAATGACGATGGCATTGAGTAAACCTTTACCCCGCACAAGTTCGATCATATCTGAAGGAATTTCCCGCATTTTTGTTCTGAAAATGTCGCCTAACTTTTCAGCGCGTTCAGCCAGGTTTTCGTCCTTTACAACCTGTAGGGCTGCTACGGCAACTTTGGCTGCTATCGGGTTGCCACCAAAGGTTGAACCATGCTGTCCGGGTTTTATCACCAGCATAATGTCATCGTCGGCCAACACAGCCGACACCGGGAACACACCACCTGAGAGTGCTTTCCCCAAAATCAGAATGTCGGGACGAACGCCTTCATGGTCGCAGGCAAGCAATTTTCCGGTACGGGCAATGCCAGTCTGCACTTCGTCGGCAATAAAAAGTACATTGTGTGCCTTGCAAAGGTCGTATGATTTTTTAAGGTATCCGTCTTCAGGAACATAAACCCCTGCCTCCCCCTGAATGGGTTCAACAAGGAAACCTGCTACATTCGGGTCTTGCAGCGCTTTTTCAAGGGCTGGAATATCGTTGTAGGCAATAATCTCGAAACCAGGCGTGTAAGGCCCAAACCCACCACGTGCATCGGGGTCAGTACTCATCGAAATAATGGTAGTGGTGCGGCCATGGAAATTGCCTTCGCAAACCAGAATTTTCGCCTGGTTGGCCTGGATGCCTTTCACATCATAGCCCCAGCGGCGACAAAGCTTAATGGCAGTTTCGTCGGCTTCAGCACCTGAATTCATGGGTAAAACCTTATCGTAACCAAAATATTCTGTCACATATTTTTCGTAAGGCCCCAGGCAATCGTTGTAAAATGCCCGCGATGTAAGTGTTAAAGTCCTGGCCTGGTCAACCAGCGCCTCAACAATTTTTGGATGGCAGTGTCCCTGGTTTACGGCTGAATAGGCCGAAAGAAAGTCGAAATACTTTTTGCCTTCAACATCCCAAACAAAAGGTCCCTCACCTTTTGACAGCACCACCGGCAAAGGGTGATAATTGTGAGCACCGTATTTATCTTCCAGTTCGATCGCCAACTTTGATGAAAACTTTTCTGACATAACTTATTCTTTTTTTGTAATTTAATGACTGTTTGAATCGGTGGCAAAGATAAAAATCATAATGTGAGTAAAAAACTAATTTGTGATTTGAATAACAAAAGCCCATTTCCAAGGGTCTTACAAATAATTACACCGGGTTTCGATTCTTCTCAATCTGCACAAATACATATTGTTACCTAATTTTGGTTATTAATCTTAGCTTTGCAGCAATTTTGTGAAAACATAATAAATCGATCATCAAACCGTATTTTGGTTTTGCAAATTAAAACAGATGAAAAAAACTGCCATTTACTTACTGATAATGATTTTAGCCGCTTTATATTCGTGTGATAAGAAGCGTTTTTTCGACGAATCGGCCAAAATACCGGCCAACGGCTGGCACAAAGATTCTGCAGCAGTTTTTGATGTGAATGTTACAGATACACTGCAGTTTTACAAATTTTTCATCAACCTAAGGCATAACGACAACTATCGTTACAGCAATTTCTATCTTTTTCTTAACACACGCGTTCCCAACAATTTACATACGCGCGATACCATCGAAATGATCCTGGCCGATTTCACAGGAAAGTGGCTTGGTAAAGGGTTCGGCACATTGCGTGATCATCAAATTCTGATTCGTGACAACCTGCGGTTTCCACACAAAGGCACTTATCATTTTACCATTGAACAGGCGATGCGCGAAGAGGTGTTGAAAGGAATAGAAAATATCGGAATCAGGGTAGAAAGGCAGTAGTTTCGACAGGCTCAACTACCGGCGGGGGGCGATTCCGGAAGCCTGCTTGGCGGCAGACAGGCGGAGCGCTTCGGGAATCAATTACCGGGAGGGGGTGGTTTCGATCCCAAAAGTTTAACGCATCGGGACTCAACCACCAATAAACAGGTTCCAACACAGGCGAGTGTGGTTTGTACAGGCTCCACCTCAAATGGACAGTGGGAAAATGCTTAGCTTTGCAGGCTATTAACCGGGTGATTATAATAGAAGATCAAAATAATGAATTTTTGTTAATCGGATGGAAAACAACGACAATAACCAGGAAATTACAGGGCGCAAAAAGGCAAATTCCTTTTATGGTGCAACGGAACATTCGTCATCAACAAACAGCAGCATTCCAAAAAACGATATCAAAGGGCAAAGAAATAATTCTTCAAACCCATCCAACAGGTGGTTTGCCTGGTTGAAGGCCAATTTTTCTGACAGAAATCTTGCCCCAAAAGACCCAACACGCGAAAAACGCATCAAAACACTTGTAAGGCGTTTATGGGCAATGCTGATAGTGATTTTTGTTGCTGTTATATTCTTGTTTACGGGCATATCGCTCGGTTGGTTTGGTTTTATGCCATCATTCGAAGAGCTCGAAAATCCCCAAACTTACCTGGCATCTGAAATTTTGTCGTACGACGACCAACTGATTGGGACTTATTATGTTGAAAACCGCAGCACCTCAAATTATGCTGATATTTCCACATACCTCATCCATGCTTTGATTGCCACCGAAGATGTAAGATTTTACAGACATTCCGGTATCGATATGAAAGCCCTGATTAGGGTGTTTTACGGGGCAATAACCGGTCAGGATAAAGGCGGAGGCAGCACAATTACCCAGCAATTGGCTAAAAATCTTTTTCCCCGCGAGGAAAACCAAAACAGCATTCAACTGGCATTTCGAAAATTTAAGGAGTGGGTGATTGCGATAAAACTCGAGAACCGCTACAGCAAAGAAGAAATTCTTGCCATGTACCTGAATAAAATCGACTTTCTGAATCTGGCTGTCGGTATTAAATCGGCTGCGCGTGTTTATTTCAGCACTACACCGGCTCTTCTCGACATCAATCAATCGGCTTTGCTGGTGGGCATGGTGCAAAATCCTTCGTTGTACAATCCACTGCGCCGGCCCGAACTGGCATTGAACCGACGAAATGTTGTTCTTTCGCAGATGGTAAAAAACGGTTATTTAGACGAATGGGAAGCCACCCGTGTAAAACAAATGCCTTTAGGACTTAAATTTCAGAAAGTTGATCATAACATTGGCATTGCAACCTATTTTAAAGAGTTTTTGCGTGGCGAAATGACCAAATGGTGCAAATCTCACCAGAAACCTGACGGTAGCAATTACGACCTTTACCGTGACGGTCTTCGCATTTACACCACCATTGATTCGCGGATGCAAAAATACGCCGAAGAGGCTGTTGCACAACATCTTGGGCTGGATCTGCAGCCTGCTTTTTTCAAGCATTGGCGGCGACAGCCAAACGCACCGTTTGTTTTTCATTCCGATTCGGCAGCCAGCCAGGTTGAACTGATCATGACACAGGCCATGAAGCGCAGCGACCGTTACCGTAGTCTTAAAAGGGCGGGTGTTTCGCAGGATTCGATTGAACTGAATTTCAGGACAAGAACGCCCATGACCGTTTTCACGTGGAA
Source organism: uncultured Bacteroidota bacterium (assembly GCA_937950125.1). Taxonomy (GTDB): domain Bacteria; phylum Bacteroidota; class Bacteroidia; order Bacteroidales; family 4484-276; genus CALFEP01. The sequence goes on along the minus strand of CALFEP010000043.1, from coordinate 22,716 downwards.
AGGTGACCGAGATACTTTGATGACGCCGATGGACTCGATCCGTTACTATAAATTTTATCTTCAAACAGGCCTGATGTCGGTCGATCCACCAACGGGTGAAGTACGTGCATACGTTGGAGGCATTGACTACCGCTATTTTAAGTACGACCACGTTACGCAGGGACAACGGCAGGTTGGTTCAACCTTTAAGCCCTTCCTTTACTCGCTGGCCATGCAGGAGGGGGCAGCCACCGGTGAGTTTTTACCTTGTACCGAAGTTCCCAATGTTCAGGTGTCGATTGAACTACCCGACGGGACCTACTGGACGCCAAAAAACACCCTGAAAGAGCGTCAGGGCGAGATGGTAACGTTAAAATGGGCGTTGGCACACTCAGTAAACTGGGTTTCAGCTTTTCTGATGAAGCGGTTTTCGCCCATGGCTGTTATACAGATGGCGCGCAAAATGGGAGTTACAGCTGATATTCCGGCAGTACCTGCCATTGCGTTGGGAACACCTGATATTTCGTTGTACGAAATGGTTGGCGCCATGAATACTTTTAATAATCAGGGAATTCATGTCAACCCTTATTTTATCACGAAAATTGAGGATAAGTTTGGAAATGTGATTGAGTCGTTCACCACGCAAAGCAATGAGGCCATGAACGAAGAAACAGCTTACCTGATGCTGAACCTGATGCAGGGAGTGGTCGAAACAGGCACCGGAATCCGGTTACGCTCGAAATATGGTTTGAACAACGAAATTGCCGGCAAAACCGGCACCACACAAAACCAAAGTGACGGCTGGTTTATGGGGCTTACGCCACAGCTAACTACCGGTGTTTGGGTGGGTTGCGAAGACCGTGCAGCACATTTCCGCACACTTTCGCTGGGTCAGGGCGCCAACATGGCACTTCCGATCTGGGCGCTGTACATGCAAAAAGTTTACGCCGACCGCAGCCTCAGAATCTACAAAGATCCCTTCCCAAAACCATCCAGGCAGATCAATGTATCGCTCGATTGCGAAAAAGATAGTTTTGAGCTGGAAAAAGGATTGGAAGAGGAGGTGGAGTTTTAGTAGAAAACACAATCATCAACAATAAACTTTTAACAATTTCTGGTATTGAGAAAAAACAATTGTTAGTATAAATTTTCCAGTAACATCATCATCTGCTGATAACAAATTTGATTTCAACACCTTTAAATCTTTGATAGTTTGAACAATTCCGAAAAAGATAGCTTTGTAAAAACATAAAATAATTAAAACATGAAGGTTTTTGAAAAATTTCCAAAAAAAAGGATAGAATTACCGGGTAAATACCAGGAAATTTACGCACGTTACTACAAAGAAAACAGAGAAGGACAAACAAATGCATCATTTTTGGCACAAAAAGCCGAATCGTGGTTACACCGAAAAATAGCATCAGATCTAAAAAAAAGTAAGAATAAATCCACTCTTGAAATAGGCGCCGGTACATTAAATCAATTAAAATATGAGCAAACCAGACCCTACGATATTGTTGAACCCTTTAAAGAACTTTTTGAAGATTCAAAATATCTTAACCAAATCGACACGATTTACAATGATGTTGATGAAATTCCATTTTCAAAAAAATATGATCGAATTACGACCGTCGCCACATTTGAACATATTCTTAATTTACCAGAAGTAGTGGCTAAAACATGTTTGCTTTTAAATTCAGATGGTTCGCTTAGGGTTTCGATTCCCAACGAAGGTACTTTTTTATGGACACTTGGATGGAAATTATCAACAGGATTAGAGTTTAAAATGAAATATGGCCTGGATTACGGTGTAATTATGAAACACGAGCATGTAAACAATGCCAAAGAAATTGAACAGGTGCTAAAATATTTTTACAAACAAGTAAAAGGATCATATTTTGGCCTTTCAAAAGGCATTGCGCTTTATCGGTTTTACGAATGTAAAAACCCCGATATTGATCTTGCAAGGAAACTTTTAAACTTAAAGGCCTAAACATCAATTTCGTTTGAGGAATAATTCATTCAGTGTATAGTCGATTGATTTCTAAACAGAAAAACAGTAAGAAGAACATATTGTCATTTAATAACAAATCGAACATCAACTTCATGAAAGCAGGTAAAATAAGTATGTCAGCGATTGCTTTGTTTCTGACAATGTTTTTGGTCGTTTACATAAATTTCAACACGAGCTACTGGAACGACAAAACCCGGGTAATCAGCAACGATATCATATCTTATTATGCCTACCTGCCGGCAACTTTCATTTACGACGATTTCACCCTATCGTTTATGAACACCCGACCTGATGATTACGGCAACAAATTTTGGCCAAAAGTGACGCCAACCGGCAAATACGTGATCATAACGAGTTGCGGAATGTCGATGCTTTACTTTCCATTTTTCATTGTTGCTCATCCTATTGCGCAATATTTAGGTTATGAAGCAAACGGTTTTTCAGCTCCCTATAAATTTGCTATCATTTTGTCAAGTATGGTTTATTTGTTTGTTGGGCTGATTTTTATGCGAAAACTGCTTCTCAGGTATTTTACAGAACCTGTAACAGCCTTTACAATCATAGGCATTATGACAGGAACCAACCTTTTGTGGTATGCTACAGTGGAAGCTGCAATGACTCACATTTACAGTTTTTCGCTCATCAGCATTTTTATCTATTATTCTGACAAGTGGCATACCAATACATCACTCAAATTAACGCTCTGGCTTGGTTTGCTGGCTGGTGTAATATCACTGGTGCGTCCTACCAATGTTGTTGTTCTTTTAATTTTGTTACTATGGAAAGTAACCACTTTATCAGAGTTTAAAGAACGTCTGTTGTTTTTTTTAAAAAAATGGTATCTCGTTGTAGCCATGGCTGCTGTATTTTTTATCGTATGGATTCCTCAATTCCTTTACTGGAAAGCAGTAGCAGGGCAGTATCTTTATTTTTCATACCCCGATAGCAACCATTTTTATTTCGGAAATCCACAATTGTTCAACACCATGTTTTCGTGGCGGAAGGGTTGGCTTATTTACATTCCGCTCATGTGGGTTACATTGTTTGGTATAGGATTGTTGTACAAAGAAAAACGTGAATTTTTCCTACCTGTTTTGGTTTATTTTCTTGTTTCGTGGTATGTGATTTCTTCCTGGTGGGACTGGTGGTATGGTGGTGGGTTCAGCATCCGGCCATACATCGATTCGTCAAGTGTTTTTGCTTTTGGTCTTGCAACTTTTCTAACATTCATTTTTAAGCAGGGAAAATGGATTAAAAGAACCGGGATAACTTTATTTATTTTACTCACAATGATTGGCGCTGCCCACCATACTAAATATTTTTTTGGCTCAATTCATTGGGATAGTATGACCAGAAAAGCATACTTCGATTCATTGTTTCGGCTTCGGCCATCCGAATCTTTTTATAGTAAAATCAGAGCACCCGATTATGAATTAGCCCGAAAAGGAATTTACCGATACATAGATGAAGCAAAAGAAAATGAAAATTCACCAGAGAACAAGCCTTCAGACTAAACACATATTTGACAAGCGCAATAATACTGACAATTATACATTATGAAGGAAAAAACAAGGATTTCAGTCGTAATTCCTACCTACCGGGCTAAAAACCATATACTTAAGGTGATTGCCGGAATTCCTGATGTAGTTGATCAAATCATTGTTGTTGATGACAAATGTCCTGAAAATTCTGGAAAATGGGTTGAAGAAAACAATCCTGATCCACGGAAAAGGGTAGAGGTTGTTTACCACGGGGAAAATCAGGGCGTTGGAGGAGCAATGATCACCGGCTACCGGAAAGCACGCGAATCAGGAAGCGATATTATTATTAAAATGGACAGTGATGGCCAAATGGACCCAAAGTACATACCCGATTTGCTGGAACCTTTGATTATGGGAAAAGCCGGATATGTAAAAGGTAATCGTTTTGTCGATTTTAAAGCACTTCGCGAAATGCCAAGCATGCGGCTGCTGGGAAACAGCGCTTTGTCTTTTATGGTAAAAGCATGTTCAGGTTACTGGAACGTAATGGATCCAACTAATGGCTACACGGCCATCTGCGGCGAAGCACTCGATAAACTTAATCTTGAGAAAATTGCCAAAAGATATTTTTTTGAATCGGATATGCTTATCAACCTGAATATTCATAACACAATAATTAAAGATATTCCAATACCCGCTTTTTATGGGGATGAAAAGAGTTCTCTCAGCATCCACAGCAGTTTGATAAAATTCCCGGTACTTCTCCTAAAAGGATTGATAAAAAGATTTGTCCTGAAATATCTGATTTATGATTTTAACATGGTTTCGGTGTATGTAATTACCGGATTGCCATTGTTGTTGTGGGGACTGTTTTTTGGCATTTACAAATGGATTGAAAACGCAATGCTCGATGTTATTACCTCCACAGGTACAGTCATGCTCTCGGTATTGCCATTAATATTAGGTGCTCAATTTATCATTGCAGCAATAAATATCGACATCAATTCAACTCCAGGCAGAAATACTAATATGGATCAGTAAAATATGGAAACCCAGCAAAAAAATATTGCATTTCTGAAGTCGGCGTTGACCACCGAAAACCCGATGATGCCCTCTGTGCAGTTTCTTGCCTGGATGAAAGAGATGAACGAAAGGGTGCACGTGAAGATAAACCAGGTTCCTTTTTCGAAGATGCGTCTTTGGCATTTCGATTCCTTAAACGGAAACCTGGTTCACGACAGCGGCAAATTTTTTTCGATCGAAGGCATTCGCGTAAAAACCAACTGGGGAAAAGTTGCAGAGTGGGAACAGCCCATCATCAACCAGCCGGAAGTAGGGTTTTTGGGCATCATCACAAAAAAATTCAATGGCATTCTATACTTTTTAATGCAGGCCAAAATTGAACCGGGCAACCTTAACGTGGTACAACTTTCGCCCACCCTGCAGGCCACACGCAGCAATTATTCGCAGGTTCACAAAGGCAAAAAACCACTTTATCTCGAATATTTTAATGGCGATAAACCGATAAAAATCCTGTTAGACCAGCTTCAGTCGGAACAGGGAGCCCGATTCCTGAAAAAACGCAACCGCAACGTAATTGTCGAGATTGATGAAAATGAAAACATTGAGGTTTACGAAAACTTTTGCTGGCTCACACTGGGTCAGATTAAGTATTTCCTTCAGTTCGACAACGTGGTGAACATGGACACCCGCACTGTCATTTCAGGAATCCCTTTCGGGGAATATCCTCCCGATGTGCTCGATTTTTACGAAACCCTCAAATTCAGCGATCAGAGCAAAAACCGTGAAACCGGCCTCCTGATTTCGATGCTTGACGACCGGCGGCATCTGCACAATGTTGACGAAATCATTTCGTGGATTACCCGGCAAAAATCGTTTTACGACCTGGATGTTGAGAAAATACCCCTCAACACCGTGAAAAGCTGGATAATCGAGAAAGATGAAATTTATCACGAAAACCACAAGTATTTTTCGGTCATCGGTGTGAATGTCGAAATTGGCAACCGCGAGGTTCAGTCGTGGGATCAGCCATTAATAAAAGCAGCCCAGGAAGGGATAATTGCGTTTATTGTGAAGAAAATCAACGGAATATATCATTTTCTTGTTCAGGCAAAACTGGAAGCCGGCAATTTCGACATCATCGAACTTGCGCCGACGGTTCAGTGTCTTACAGGCAATTACCGCCAGGGGCAAAGCGAATATGATGTGATGTTTTTGGATGAAGTGCTCAACGCCAGGCCTGATCAAATCTGGTATTCGACCTATCAGAGCGAAGAAGGCGGACGGTTTTTCAAGGAACAGAACAAAAACATGATTATCAAAGCCGATGATTCATTTCCTGTGGAGGTTCCCGAAAACTACACCTGGATGACGCTCAACCAGATGAAGGTCTTTATCAAATACAACAACTACCTCAACATCGCCGCCCGCAGTCTGATTGCAGCCGTAAAGTTTGTTTAAGCTTTTCAGGAATTTAAAATCCAGTGAAACCTAACAGGTTTTAAAAACTGTTAGGTTTTCATCGTAACGATTATCTTTTAAGAAATAAGAATAAAAAATATCATTTTTAGCCACGATGAAAACACTCAACATTGCCGTAATGGGCTGTGCCGCCATAGCCCAGCGCTCCATGATACCAGCCATAAAAGCGGTACCTGATTGGAAACTTGTGGCTGTTGCAAGCCGCACCCGGGAAAAAGCCGAAGATTATGCCGCGCAGTTCAACTGTGAAGCCGTGGAAGGATACGAAAATCTATTAAACAGAAACGACATCGACGCCATTTACATGCCGCTACCCACCGGACTTCATCACGAATGGATCATAAAAAGCCTGCTGGCTGGAAAGCATGTTTTAGCCGAAAAATCCATAGCTTACGATTACAAATCAGCAAAGGAAATGGTGGTTCTGGCGCAATCCAAAAACCTGGTGCTGATGGAAGATTTTATGTTTCAGTACCACAGTCAGCACCAATTTGTTTTTGACATGCTCGTACGCGGCGAAATTGGCGATGTACGGATTTTCAGGGCAAATTTTGCATTTCCTCCCATGGCCAAAAACAATTTCAGGTACGACGACAAAGTTGGCGGAGGTGCATTGCTCGATGCTGCTGGCTACACTGTCCGCGCGGTTCATTTTGTGATGGGCGACGAATTTCAGGTAAAAGCCGCCAACCTGTACGTTGACCCGGCATCAGGAACCAATATTTATGGTGGCGCTTTTCTTGACAACGGAAAAGGCGTAAGCGCTCAGATTGCCTTCGGGATGGATCATTACTACCAGTGCAACTACGAAATCTGGGGCAGCAAAGGCAAAATTGTGGCCGATCGTGCCTTCACTCCAAAAGCCGATTACAGTCCGCTGATTTTTGTCGAAAAGCAAGGCGAAAAGCACGAATATCAAATGAAGCCCGACAACCATTTCATTGGTTCGGTTAAGGAGTTTCATCGTGCCATTGTTGAAAATGACTACGAAAAACATCATCACGATGTGCTGCTGCAAAGCAAAACCCTTGAGGATATCAGGGTTTTTTCAGGAAAATAAATCTTAGCTTTGCAAAAAGTTAATGCAAACCATTTTGTTATGATTGATTCAAAAAAAATTGATGAAGTGGTCAGAATGATTACAAACCGGTTCGATCCCGATAAAACCATTCTTTTTGGATCGTGTGTCAATCAAAATCAAAATACCGACAGCGATTTGGATCTGGTAATTATTCAGGATACAAATCTACCGGTTCATAAGAGGAGCGCCGAAATCCGTTATGACCTTATTGGAACAAAAATTCCGATTGATATTTTAGTGTACACTAACGAAGAATTCGAGTTTGAAAAAACAACAGGTTTTCTTTTCTAAATCTTGCATTGCAAAATTCAAAAGTTTTGTATGAGCGTAATTCCCGAAATAATTAATGCGTGGATAGAAAAGGCTGATCATGATTTGGCATCAGATATCCGGATAAAAAGATATTCCTTACAAAAGAGGAAACTGAAAAGGCCATATTTTCTGCAGAAAAATTCAGGAAATTTGTTGTTTCAAAAATTGAATTCTAAAACCATTGGCAGAAATTTTTTATCATGTAATGAGGTTATTTTTTATGGAATATTTTGATTTTAAAGATTAATAGTAAAGCCTGTATTTTGTAATGATTTTAATAGACTCAAACCTTGAAAACATCAACAGACTTTGTGAAAAACACAAGGTGAAACAGCTTTATGTTTTTGGTTCCATCCTTACTGACAAATTCCGTGAATCAAGTGATGTTGATCTGCTGATTCAATTTGGAGGAATGAATGTGTTGGATTATTTTGATAATTACATGGATTTTAAAGAAAACCTTGAAAATCTTCTTGGAAAAAAAGTTGACCTTATCGAAGATCAGGCAATCAGAAATCCGGTCTTCAGAAAAATTGTTGATCGTGAAAAACAATTGATTTATGAACGAAAAGACGCTTAAATATCTATACGACATTAAGTTAGCTATCGAAGAAATTGATTCCTTTTTTCTTGATCGCAAAAAGCAATTTGAAGACTACAGAAAAGATACCTTGTTAAAACGTGCAGTTGAAAGAAATCTGGAAATTATTGGCGAGGCAGTAAATCGCATTTTAGCGTTAGATCCTGATTTTCCACTCCAGAACGCCAGAAAGATTGTAGGCTTGCGAAACCAGATTATTCATGCTTATGACAATATTTCTGATGAAAATTTATGGGGTATTATCATGAATCATTTGCCAAATCTCAAGACCGAAATCGAAAACCTGATTTTATAATGCAAACCTCCCCACACATTTCGATAATCAGCCCGGTGTATGGCGCTGCAAAACTTTTGGATGAACTGGTACGACGGATAAAAGAATCTGTAAGCCAGATCACCCCAAACTACGAAATCATCCTGGTTGAAGACCACGGCCCCGATGATTCGTGGGAACGTATAAAAGCGATTTGTGCCAACGATGAAAAAGTGATAGGAATCAGGCATAGCCGCAATTTCGGCCAGCAATACGCCCTCAACTGCGGCCTCGACCATGCCCGCGGCGAATGGGTGGTTACACTCGACTGCGACCTGCAGGACCGCCCCGAAGAAATCATCAATCTTTACAAAAAAGCACAGGAGGGTTACGACATTGTGTTAGCCAGCCGCGTCAACCGGAAGGACGATTTCCTGAAAAAGCTCTATTCGAGAATGTTTTACAGCGTTCTGAGTTACCTCACCGACACCCATCAGGATTCATCTCTGGCCAACTTCAGCCTGTACCACCGCAAAGTGGTAGAAGCCCTGAAAAGCATGAGAGACTATTCGCGCTATTACCCAACCATGATCCACTGGGTTGGTTTCAGGCTCACAAAGCTCGAAATACAACATGCCAGCCGCGAGGATGGCAAAAAGTCGTCCTACAATTTCAAAAAGCGACTCACCCTGGCCTTCGACACCATCGTTTCTTTTTCAAACAAACCACTGCGTCTTACCGTGAAACTCGGAATCCTTATTTCACTCATTGCCGCCTTGTTTGCAGTCGGCCTCGTGGTCAGGTACTTTTTGTTCCCGACAAATGTTTCAGGATGGACGAGCACCTTTTTGTCACTCTGGTTTTTGTCGGGACTCATGATTACGGTGCTGGGCATGGTTGGAATTTATGTCGGAAAAATCTTCGAAAACGTAAAAGGACGGCCAAGTTACATTGTTGGGGAGAGGGTGAATTGGGAGTGAGAATTGTTCAAAGTTCAAGAAGTTCAAGGTTCAAGAAGTTCAAGGTTCAAGAAGTTCAAAGTTTTGTTGAGACGAGCCCTGAGCGAAGTCGAAGGGCGATATTCAAGGAGTTTCAAGGTTTAAAAAAGGATTGGATAAAATAGTACTTTTTAGATCAATAAAGGATATTCAATAAATTGTTAAAATTATGGCAACCTTTACGCGATTTGAGGAAATTACAGCATGGCAGGAAGCAAGAGAATTGTCAAAACTTGTGTATGACTTGCTGAAAAAACCTGAATTTAAACATGAATATGGACTAAAGGACCAAATGAAAAACTCCTCAGGTTCAGTGATGGATAACATTGCTGAAGGTTACGAAAGAAATGGAAATAAGGAATTTATTAACTTCCTCTATATTTCAAAAGGTTCTTGCGGAGAACTCAGGTCCCAAGCCTATCGTGCATCAGATCAGGAATTACTGAATCAGGAAGAATTTGATAAAATCTTCCAAAAATGCCTTGGAGTCAGTCGTCTCATTTCTTCTTTAATTGAATATCTTGAAAAAAGCGAGTTTAAAGGAATCAAATATTCTCATCGCCAAAATCCACCCGCCAACCTGTAATTCACCCGTTAATCATTAATATCCTGACCAGTTTCAACATCTTGAACAACTTGAACATCTTGAACATCTTGAACAACTTGAACAATTTAAACAACTTGAACATCTTAAACCTTTTTGACAATTAATCATGAAGTCAATAACCATCGGCAGCAACGGATATTTAGGCAAACATCTGGCTTACTTTCTCAAAGAAGCTGAATACCAAAACCAAAATTTCGATATTCATCATCAGCCGGTTTTTGGTATCGACAACTACCAATCTTTCGACATTTCCAACAAAGAAGATTTTTCAAAACTCAACCCCGACACTGATTTTATTTTCTTGTTTGCAGGGCTGTCGGGAACTGCCGATGGATTTGGCAAATACCAGGATTTTGTGCGGATAAACGAAATCGGGCTGTTAAACCTGCTTACCTGGATGCGTGAAACAGGATGTACGGCAAGGATTGTTTTTCCGTCGTCGAGGCTGGTTTACAAAGGAAAAAAGAATTACGCCCTAAAGGAGAACGACCCCAAAGAAACCCGCACTATTTACGCCGTGAATAAACTGGCAGCCGAAAATTTGCTTTGGATGTATCAAAACGCTTTTGGGATTGATTACACCATTTTCAGGATTTGTGTGCCTTACGGCAATATTTTCGACAACCGTTTTTCTTACGGAACCATGGGTTTTTTCCTGAGCAAGGCACAAAACCGGGAGGACATTGTACTTTTTGGCGATGGAAGCCTGCGCCGTACTTTCACGCACGTTGAAGACCTTTGCCAAACAATAATCCAAGCTATTCTAACTGAAAAAACCCGGAATGAAATTTTTAATATTGGCGGCGAAAACCTGAGCCTGCTGGATGCTGCAAACCTGGTGGCTAAAAAATACAAAGTAAGTGTAAAATTTGCGGATTGGCCTGAAATGGCTTTTAAACTTGAATCGGATGATACGGTGTTTGATGATTCAAAACTCAGGTCAATCGGGTTGGGTGATTTTAAAAACTCGCTCAAAGAATGGGTGAACAAGTTTTGATTGAAGTATTGGAAACCCGGAAATTACTGTTACTCCTGAAAATACACTCTTTTCACTCTTTTTGAGATGCCGGTAAGGATTTCGTAGGGTATGGTTCCCATTTCATTGGCCAGATGAGTAATACTTCGGTCATTTCCAAAAATAATTACCTCGTCGCCTTCGGCGGCTTTCAGCCCGGTGATATCAACCATGCACATATCCATGCAAACATTGCCTACAACGGGAACGAGTTTTCCTGAAACCATCAGGTGACCGCGGCCATTGCTCAGGGCTCGGCTCAACCCGTCAGCGTAACCTATCGGGATGGTAGCAACCGTAATGTCGTTTTCGGCTTTGCCAGCCCGGTTGTAGCCAATGGTTTCACCCTTTTTTATGATTTTTATTTGCGAAATAATAGAACGAAGTGTGCTTACATTTTGAATATTCTCCTGTTCATCGGGCAAAGGCGAAATGCCATAAAGTCCTATCCCCAGCCTGACCATTTCAAACTGTGCATCAGGAAAAGCGCTGATACCGGCCGTGTTCAGAATATGACGCAAAACAGGATAACCCAGGCGGTCGGTTATCTGATCGGCGCAAGTTGAAAACACACCGATTTGCTGCCTGGTGAAACCGGTTTGATCAGGATCGTCGCTTGCCGCAAGATGGCTAAAGATGCTTTGCACATAAATGCGGGTATTTGCCTTTACTTTTTCAGTCAGCTCGTCAATATTTTCGGGATCAAAACCCAGGCGGTGCATGCCTGTATCGATTTTAAGATGGATTTTTACAGGTTGGTTTCGGGGTAAAATGTTGCGGCGGATGGCTTTTTCCAATAAGGTAAAAATGCGGAAACTGTAAATTTCCGGTTCCAGATTATACCCTAAAATGCTGTCGAAACTGTCTTCATCAGGGTTCATCACCATGATGGGGATGGTAATACCCGATTTTCGCAATTCAACGCCTTCATCGGCATAAGCTACAGCCAGGTAATCGATGTTGTGAAACTGCAGGGCATTGGCTATTTCAAAATCGCCATAGCCGTATGAACTGGCTTTAACCATGGCCATCATTTTGGTGGAAGGATTAATTTTCGACCGGTAATAATTGAGGTTGTGGGCGAGGGCATTCAGGTTGATTTCAAAAACAGTTTCATGGGCTTTTTGCTGCAAGGCCTGGCTGATTTGTTCAAACTCAAACACACGTGCTCCTTTCAGAAGTATGCCTTCGTTATGAAAATGGGTAAACGAAAATCCCCTTAAAAACTCGGTTGTCGATTTGAAAAACTCCTTTTCGATGGAAAATTGCTCCGATTGTTTGCTTATGGCCGGGCCAATGCCGATGAGTCGTTTCACATCCTTTTGCCTGAGCAGTTCAGCAATTTTACCATACAAATAAAGATCACTTTTGCCACTTTGCAGAATATCAGACAGAATAACCGTTTTATCGCGTTGCTGAGCCTGTTGATTCAGAAAATCGAGGGCAATGGCCAGTGAATTCACGTCAGAATTGTAGCTATCATTGATAATTGTGCAATTATTTATGCCTTCCAGCACTTCAAGCCTCATGGCAATGGGTGTCAGATGAGGCATTCGTGAGGTTATAATTTCCTGATCATAATTAAGATACAGCATTGTTGCCCAGCAATGAATGGCATTTTCAACCGAGGCATCATCAATAAAAGGAATGGTTATTACCGCTTCTGAGTTCTTAAATAATCCTTTTATCCGGGTGGTTTTGCGGTTTTTTACCACCTCTGTAATTTGCAGGTCGGCTGCTTGTTTGCGGCTCCAGGTAAAAGCACGGATATTGTCAAGAATTTCTGACCGGATGATTACCTCCTGCAATTCGTTGTGATCAATGCAGTAAATGAGCGTGTTAACCCGTGTAAAAAGTTTAAGCTTCTCGCCTACTTTTTGTTGGCGGTGAATGAAATTTTCGCTGTGGGCATCACCAATATTTGTAAAAATGCCAATAGTAGGCCTGATGATGGGTTGTAGTCTTCCCATTTCTTCGGGTTCCGAAATTCCAGCTTCAAAAATACCAAGCTGGTAATCTTTTTCAATTTGCCAAACCGAAAGCGGCACCCCGATTTGCGAATTATAGCTTTTAGGACTTCTGATGACCCTGATATCAGGTGAAAGAAGCTGGTAGAGCCATTCTTTGACGATGGTTTTTCCATTGCTGCCAGTTATCCCGATCACGGGAATATCAAACTTTTTGCGATAAGCAACAACGATTGCCTGAAGCGCATCGAGGCATTTGTTAACAACAATGAAATTAGCTTCGGGGAAGGGGGCAAAGTCAAAGTGCGGGTCAGAAATTACAAAATTGCGCAACCCGCGCTGGTACAGCTCTCCGATGTATTTATGTCCGTCGTTGCGTTTGCTTGTCAGGGCAAAAAACAAGGTGTTTTCGGGTTTGAACAAGCCCCTGCTGTCAACCAGAATGTCGTTGATACCGGTGTCAGGTTCCGTTCCTGCTTTGAGTTTGCCTTTGGTAATGGTTACGATTTCGCTGATCGCAAACTTGTAGAAGTTCATGTGACAAGTGTAAAAAAATCTTCAGAAAAGTAAAAAAAACGGCACTTTATTGTTCGTGATTGTCATCAATTTCAAAGGATTCGTCCTCACCTTCTTCTTCATCAAAAGGTTGCAATGGGTTTGCCAGTAACTCATCAAATTGTTTTCTGTTTCTGAAAATGTCGCAGGCAAGGTAAACGGCGGCTTGCATGGATGATGAGTCGGCTTTGTCTTTACCGGCAATATCGAACGCTGTGCCGTGTGCCGGCGACGTCCTGACAACCGGTAAACCAGCCGTGTAATTAACACCGCTGTCGAAGGCAAGCGTTTTAAACGGAATCATTCCCTGGTCGTGGTACATGGCAAGGATTGCATCAAATTGGGTGTAATTCGAAGAACCAAAAAATCCGTCAGCCGGATAGGGGCCATAAACCAGCGTACCTTCGTCAAAAGCTTCCTGAATAGCAGGAATGATAACGTCTTTCTCTTCATTCCCAATCAATCCGTTGTCGCTGGCATGCGGATTCAGGCCAAGGACAGCAATTTTTGGTCGTTGAATGGCAAAATCGCGTTTTAGGGAAGATTCCAGTATGTGGATTTTTTGCACAATCAGTTGCCGCGTTATGGTTTTACTAACCTCGCTGACAGGGATATGGCCGGTAATGACACCGATACGCAGTTTCTGACTGACCATAAGCATCAAATAGTCCTTCACCCCATAATGGCTGGCCAAAAATTCAGTATGACCATTAAACTGAAAAGTGCCCGACTGAATGTTGTTTTTGTTGATAGGGGCAGTTACAATGGCGTCGATATCAAATTTATCGATGGCCTCAACAGCAGATTTCAGCGAAAGATAAGCCATTTCACCTGAAATCTTCGTGGGAATTCCCAGGTCAATTTTTACTTCGCGTTCATCAATATTGATGATGTTGGGACGCTTCGGATTTGCAGCATCCAACCTTTTAATCAAATTGAAATTGAAATCTTTAACATCAAGGGTCTTTTTGTGATAGGAAGCAACTTTTGAATGACCAAAAACAACAGGGGTGATCATTTCAAACATCCGGGGGTCGGTAAGGGTTTTTATAATAACCTCATAACCAATTCCATTGATATCACCGTGCGTAAAACCAATTCTTACATTTTCATCTTCTGTGGTGGCTGTCATACCAAAATATCTGTTAAAATGAATTTTTGCAAAGATAATCGAAAACCTTTCATTGAAAAATAACCCGAAAAAATGTCATAAACAACACCCTATCAATATTTCAGAATTTTGATATTGAGATGCCTGTTGCTAAACCACAGGTGGAGTATCATGATTTGCGAAGAAAATTCGTGCATGGATAATTCAATTTTATCATCATTATGGTGGCCTTCCAGAATTTTATGGCCTGAGATACTGAACAAAACATACCTAACACTTTCACGCACCGGATTTTCGAAATTGATAACAGCAATTTGATTCACTGCATCGTATCGAAGGCTGTATCCCTGTTCATTCAGGGGCACAAAATTGATGTCGATGGCCGATGAAAATCCCTGTGAACCCAACTCAAGCCTGTAGTAATTTGTCTGGTTGGCCAACGGGTTTTGATCGATAAAAAAGTATGGAATTTCAAATTCGGGAGAGCCACACACACCCCCAATTTCGCCAATGGTTTCAAAAAATACACCATCCGCCGAATGTTGTACTATGGTTCCCTCGCAGGTGTTTCCTCCGGCAATGGCCCAGTTGAGCTGAATTTGATTGGTAGAGACCACAGCAGTAAAATAGGAAAGAATGGGATGTGGGATTTGACTTTTGGCAGGTTTGGAAATGAAGAAGGCAAAACCTACCAAAAGAATAACAAAGTACGAATATCCTAAAAGGCGTTGAATCATGTAATTAATAACAAAGAATCCGGCAATATGTTGAAATGACAAACCATTTTCAATTAGGCGTAATCATTGCCGGGAAAATTGCTGTCGCTACTTTACAAAAAAGAAACAAAAGTTTGATTCAACCTCATAAAGCTGCTTTGCAAATTAATTTTGAATCAACAGTTTGAATGTTCTGGCAAAAGAATGATGATCAGTTAAATGAACAATTAGCAGGTTTGTGTTGATTGGGGGAACCGATACAAAATATTGCTGCTGATTTTGATTTGTGATCAGTGAATGGCCACCCAAATATTGTCCGGTAACTGAGTATAAACCAATGGATAATTCACTGTTTTGAGCATTTTCAATATCGAACCTGATCTGGTTTTGGACTGGTAAATAAACGGCATTCAGTGCATTATCAGTGCCATTTTGCTGATGAATGCCTACATGCGGATTTTTTCCCATGATGTCGAGCACAATTCCTTCGATCACGGTGAGGTTATAGGGCGCAGATGCAGGTGGCATGGTGTACCAACCGTTTGCCGAGCCGCCCCATCCAAAATTAAAATGGTAAAATTCGTCGGTATTGTAGCCGTCAACCACCACGTTATGACCGACGCTCACTGGCGGATCAACCAGTCCCAGATGCGCAGGCCAACCTTGTTTGATGTTTTCGGCCAGATCGCTGTTGAGTGTGGTATCGGAGTCGTAAACCAGGCGCGATTCGGCAAACCCAAACCGTTGCCAGGCTGCTGCCGCCTGTTCAATTCCCCAGGTTCCCGAAACCGATGAACTGTAAACCTGCTTGAGGGCAACCCCACAGGCAAAATTTAATGCTGCCTTTTGGCCGTTGCTGAGCGGTTTGCTCCACAAATAACTGCTCTCGAGCGTATCGAGGTATAAATTCAACGAATCGAAGTAAGGAAATCCGTGCGCCTGCCAGTCGTTGTCGATCCAATATTTGTTGCCAGCGCCAAAATTGTGGTAATAATCATCGGCATCGCTCAGGCGGGTGCCTTTTATATCTTCGAGGCAATTTAGAATCATGGCCATGGCTGTTGCGGGACAGCCATTGACGCTTCTGCTGTTTGTATTTGGGTCGATGGGGCACATACCGTTGTAAGGGGCGTTCTGTGTCCAGTTGGCAAAAAGCCAGCCACCTGTTGGGGTAGTTCCTGCCGGCGGCCATTGTTCAAATCGGGTTTTCGCAATATTCCCGGTAAGGAATTTTCTCCACTCCTGCTGGATTTTGGCTTTTCCTTTTCCGCTTTCGGCAGCAAAATCAAGCCGGTTTGCCAAATCGAAACGCATCAAAGTCTGGAAAATCTCCTGTTCATTACCACCTGTTTCCCAGCTACTTTCAAACGAATACGCCAGTATCGGCCGAAGATCGTAGCTACTTGAAACAAGGATAAAACCATTTGGTGAAAGTGGGACAACCCAACCTAAATGTCTGGCATTTTCAGTAATTGCCACCATTTCTCCAACAGTAAAGGCAGCGGAATGATAAACAAGGAAATTTTTGGCCACTGTGGAAGCATCCTGTTCTGTAACTGATTGTGCAATAGCTTTGTAAGATGAAATACAAAGCAAAAAAGAAAGTAATAACAATGTTAGTTTTTTCATGACCTCTAATTTTTTGTGGTTAAAATCAGGCCATAAAAATAGTAATTTCCAACAGGGATATAAAACTATTGAATGAAATTATGCGTGTGGCATATTTTTCAGAAAATCGAACAAAAGCCTTACGCCAAAGCCAGTTCCACCTACATTTCGATAACTGTCTCTTTTTTCGGCGAAAGCCACGCCGGCAATATCCAGGTGTATAAATGGGTAGCTGGTAAATTTTTCAAGGAATTTGCCGGCAATAATCATCCCGCCTTCAGGAATTCCCAAATGTTTCATATCGGCAATTTCCGATTTCAGGTGGTCGGCATATTCATCCCACATCGGAAATTCCACAAGTCTTTCGTAAACGGTGTTTCCTGATGCAATCAGATTTTTCAGTTGATCGGAAGCATTGGCTTGCATGGCTGCGGTGCCATATTTGCCAAGTGCCCGCTGTGCTGAACCTGTGAGTGTAGCAGCATTTATAACTAACTCAGGATCATATTTTTGTGCATAACTAAGGGCATCAGCCAGAATCATGCGGCCTTCAGCGTCGGTGTTTACAATTTCAACCGTTTGTCCGTTGTGCATGGTAATTACGTCACCCGAAGCAAAAGCGTTTCCGTCAGGGCGATTGTCGGTCGCGGGCAACAAGGCCACAACATAAAGCGGGAACCGGGCTTTGGCAACAGCGCTTATTGCGGCAGCCATCATGGCGGCCCCAGCCATATCGCTTTTCATGTTTTCCATAAAATTTCCGCTCTTGATGTTTAAACCACCGGTATCGTAAACAATTCCCTTACCTACCAAAACAACAGGTCTGGCATTTATTGCATTTTCAGGTTTGTACTCCATCACAGTAAAAGTGGGCGGATCGACACTTCCTTTGTTTACGGCAAGCAGTCCGCCCATTTTTATGCTTTCAATCTTTTTCTTTTCAAAAATTTCGGTTTTCACACCCGATTCTTCGCCCATCACTGCAAAATGCCCGGCCATGCTTTCGGCTGTGAGGTGACTTGCGGGCAGGTTAATAAGGTCGCGGGCTGCAGTAACCGCCTCAGTTACAATTTCTAACTGATCGATATCATTTTGGGTCACCGTTGGATGATAAACAAGTAAACTGGAAAGCGAATTCGCCCTCCTGGCCTGATCGGTAATGAACCTGGTAAATTGGTAATTTCCAAGGATAATACCTTCTGCAAAGGCAATAATATCTTCTTTTTCAGCATCGTTACCGGTTATCCACACTGAATCTATTTTCAGTTTGTTTACCATGTGTTGAAAGTCATCACCGGCTTTACGAAAATTCTCCAATCCATTTGCCTTGTGGTTACGGGTGTCTATAATCTTCACAAATACCCATCTTTTCAATCGGTTAAACGAAAACTGGTCGATTTGGTTATTGGCTTTCTGCTCAATAATATAGTTTATTTCTTCCGTTGAAAGCAGGTCGGTTTTCAGGTTTTCAACATCCTTAATCAGCATAATTCCTGACATTTCGGCAACCGGATTGGCAACAAGCCTGATATTGGTTTTCATAGTAAAGTGTTTATAAAATTTTGAAAGATCATATTCTGAAATCAGCACCTGTAGGTGATGGCATTGATATTCATTCCGGCGCCCACCGAAGCCAGCAAAACAACATCACCTTTTTGAATCTGGTGACTTTCGATCTCGTTTTTCCTGATAAGATCGAACAAGGTAGGAACGGTTGCCACTGAACTGTTTCCCAACATTTTGATGGTCATTGGCATGATGTAATCGGGTAAGGTTTTTATGTTGTACAGCCTGTAAAATCTTTTCACAACTTCGAAATCGAGTTTTTCGTTGGCCTGGTGAATGAAGATTTTTTTCAGTTCATGAATATCGATGCCGGCTTTGTCGAGGCTTTCTTTCATTGCGGCAGGCACATGCGTGAGTGCAAACTCGTAGATTTTGCGCCCATACATTTTTATGTACCTGATTTTCGGATCAGATTCGTCGATATTGCTTTTACCAAAATACAGAAAATAGGCTTCTTCTTTGGTAAATGAGGCCATACTCGAGGCAAGTATGCCTTCTTTTTGCTCTGATTCTCTGGCTTCCAGAACACATGCGCCGGCGCCGTCGGAATAAATCATCGAGTCGCGGTCGTGTGGATCGATAACCCTCGAAAGGGTTTCGGTGCCTACCACAAGGCACTTTTTGGCAATGCCCGAACGAATGAACGAATCGGCATGAATAAGCCCCTGAATCCATCCCGGACAGCCAAAAAGCAAATCATAGGCAACACAAGCCGGGTTTTGAATATTTAATGCATTTTTAATCCTTGCAGCCAGGCTTGGCACAGCATCCATCTGAATTGTACCTTTTTTTACATCACCAAAATTGTGTGCAACAATAATCTGGTCGATCTCCTCCTTGTCAACACCTGAATCAGCGATGGCTTTTCCGGCTGCCAAAACTCCGATGTCTGAGCAAAGTAAATCGCTGCTTACATAGCGGCGTTCTAAAATTCCGGTAATGGCAGTAAACTTTTCTGAAATCTCGTCGTGCGAAATATCGAAAGCTACACCCTCGGTGTCATAAAACTTTGTTTCAGCAAAATTTTGGTTGGTTATGATTTCAGTAGGAATGTAACTTCCTGTACCAGTAATAATTGTGTTCAAATATTTCATCGTATCCCTCTTCATTAAATGCAAACCCAACAGATTGGTGAGCCGGTAGATTTGCCGTTCAAATTTGTCTGAATTCTAAATTTTGTTGGGGGTTGAATGCCTGTAAATACTACACGCCTGACTTTTACCAAACCATTTGTAGCGGTTTTTAGCAATAAATCCATACAGCCAATTTCTGAGAACCCGCGGCACAAACCTGAAAACCAGCAAGGTTTTCCATAATCCCGGAAGTTGAGAAACAATTTGTAAAGCAGCATCCGAGCCTTTGTAAACCCTGCCATTGGCCAAAACGTGCAGACTATCGGGATTGGCTGTGAAATTTTCGTCAAAACGAACCATGTTTTCAAAAATGCCGCCCTGCAATGATTGAAAAGGAGTGAAAAACAGCCTTTTGCGGGTATTGTATTTTTGTAAAAAATCTACAATCCCGTTGCACAAATTGCAGTTACCGTCAGTCAACACCAACACTTTTTCGCTGTAGCCTGTCATTATTTTGTAAAACTTTTAAGCGCTTAGTCAAAAAACAATATTTTTTACCAAAGCTGGCCCTTTCAGACCGGAAGCTTGTGTGTAATAACAACCATCAGGGTAAATGGTTTTTGGCCAAGTTGTAAATTTTGAAATGAAAACCATGGAGACCGGAAAAAATGTTACCGACCATTTGCAGGAAGGTTAATTTCTTCCTTTGGGGTTGTTGTTTCGGCGGTTTTTATTCTTTTTTCGTGATGGTTTTTCGTCCATATTATCGAAACGGTGGATATCTTCTTCTTCAATCGTCGTAGTTCCGTAGTCGGTTTTTCGCTCTTGTTTGACTGCAAAATCTTCCAGCATTTTTGGCATGATTCCTTTGCGGTTATCGTCGATTATTTTCTGGACATTTTCGAGAGTCAGCGCCATGAGGTTTGACTGATCAGCCATGTAGGAATACCACATAATTTTTTTAAACACGTCGGATTTCTGGTGAATAGCCTCGCCTTTTTCGGTTCTTAAAACCACATTGAAATTTGGAAATTCCTTGAGGGCATCGAGGTACACATCATTTTCGAAATTGAGGCAGCATTTGAGTTTTCCGCACTGGCCGGCAAGTTTTTGCGGGTTAAGTGAAAGCTGCTGCACCCTGGCCGTATTTGTTGATACCGAATGAAAACTGGTAAGCCAGGTTGAACAGCAAAACTCGCGTCCACACGAGCCAATTCCACCCAGCCGCGCTGCTTCCTGTCTGGCGCCTATCTGGCGCATTTCGATACGTACCTTAAACTCCTCGGCAAGTTTTTTTATAAGTTCCCGAAAATCGACCCGGTCGTCGGCAGTGTAATAAAATATTGCCTTGGTTTCATCGCCCTGATATTCGACATCATTGATTTTCATCACAAGGCCAAGGTTTCTGGCTATTTTTCGAGCTTTAACCTGTGATCGGGGTTCGAGTTCAACAGCATTGAGCCATTTTTCGATATCCGAAAGCCGGGCACGCCTGTAAATCCTCTTTACCATATCGCTTCTTGGATGAACATTTTTTTTTCGCATCTGCAGCCTTACAATTTCACCGGTAAGGGTTACGATGCCAATATCATGGCCTGGTGAGGCTTCTACCGCCACAATATCGCCTACATTGAAATTCATCTCAGGAATGGTCCTGAAAAACTCTTTCCGGCTGTTTTTAAACCGTACTTCCACAAATTCGTACGAGGGCTTTGTGTCGGGTAGTGTTATTTCTTTCAACCAATCGTAGGCATCGAGTTTACAACACCGGTGGTCGGCAATTTTGTTGTTGTCGTGATAAACCTGCGGAGCATGACAACATCCGCGTGTTAAAAATTGATTATCAACTGGTTGGTTATCGTTGTTTATTGTTTCTTCCATCTGGTATTCTGATTTTTCAGCACAATTTATAAAACGGGCAAAAGTAATAAATCTCTTTTACGGGATTTGTTTGGGCACTTTTAATAATTTGGCCACTGTGAGTGATAAATCCATAAAAACCATTCCTGTATGCACATTTCGTTCGATGTGCATCACGGCTTTGTTGAACTCGTCAGAAAATTGAACGATGTTGTCTTTATGGACAAATTTGGAGAAATCGGACGAAAATTTTTCTTCTTCATGGCGGGTTCTCACAAATTTCTTATCAACATAATTGAGAACGAGGCAATTGCGCAACAAGGATAATCCAAATTGCAGAAAGCTTTTGTTGCTCTCGCGGGTATCGCGCGACATTTCATCGGTAAAGGCAACAATTTTTGGTATGTCGGGGGCCCAGCACATCCTCATCCAGGCCACAAATTTTTCGAAATAAACTTTGCGGGTTTCGGCCTGCCCTGCCAGCCGGATCGCTTCCTTGTAACTACCGTTGGCAATGTGCACTACCGTAAGTGCTTCTTCGTGGCTCATCTTTAGTTTCCTCTGGCAGGCATCCACTAAAATCTGTTCTTCGATTTTCGGAATTTTTATGAGCAAAAGCCTCGAAAGGATTGTAGTTATGATCTGATCGGTTTGCTCGGAAATGAGGATAAAAAGGGTTTTGTCGGGCGGTTCTTCCAATATTTTCAGCAATTTGGGGGCAGCCTGGTAGTTAAGTTTTTCTACCATCCAGATGATCATTACTTTGTACTCCGATTCGTAGCTGGTATAACTCAGCGTCCGGATGATTTCGTTACAATCGTGAACGCTGATCCCGGCTTGTTTCTTTTCGATTTCGATCTTGTCGTACCACTCGTTGAGAGAAACAAAATATTCGTTTTCGATGAGAAATTCGCGCCAGGCATGAATGAAATTTTTACTTACTGGTTTTTCCTTGACATCCTTGTTGGTGGCTACCGGAAAAATGAAATGCAAATCGGGATGAATCAGCTTGTTGTATTTGATGCACGACGGGCATTTGCCGCATGAATCGCCAGTCGCGAATCGATTGGAATCGCGGCAATTGACAAACTGGGCATAGGCTATGGCCAGCGAAAGTTTTCCGAAACCCTCGCCTCCAAAAAACAACTGGGCATGTGCCACCCTGTTGTCTCGAACCGTTTGCACCAACCGCTCCTTAATTTCGTGCTGACCAATAACCTGACTAAAAAGCATACCTCTGATAGTTTTTGCAAAAATAGAAACTATACCTTACCGGGCGCAGGAATATTTAAGGCGGGACGCAACACCCAGTCTCAACATGGTAAATTTTAGGGCGTTTATTTTGTCCGGGGCTGGTGGCATCCTGGTGGTTGAGCTTGTCGAAACCTGGTGGTTGAGCTTGTCGAAACCTGGTGGT
>CALFEP010000042.1 GCA_937950125.1 uncultured Bacteroidota bacterium | reverse complement strand
CGATGAAGCCATCATCAGCGAAAGCGTGGCCGCAAGACTGGGAGTAAAAACTGGTGAAGAACTGTTGCTGCGTGTAAACAATCCGGGGATTATCCCGCTCAATGCCCCTTTTGCCGAAGACAACAACACCATCAAAACTTTCAGGGTGAAAGTGGTTGATATTGCCAATGATGAAAACATGGGACGGTTCAGTCTGAAAAACAACCAGGCTGTCCCCTACAATGTTTTTGTGTCGCACAAATGGTTAGGCGAAAAACTGGATCTGGAAGGCATATCCAATTTGATTCTTGTGGGGGATAACCAGACCCAACCTTTATCCGAAGATTATTTAAATACAAAACTTTCAGAAACATGGACTGCCGCCGATGCCGGCCTGAAAATCAGGAAACTGGCCGAATCCGGAAAATATGAGCTGCTCTCGGACCGGATTTTCATCGATGAACCCGTTTCAAAAGCCATTCAGCAACTCAAAACCGAAAATCAGCCTGTTTTGACTTACCTTGTCAACAGCGTCCGCTTTCGCGGGAAAGAAACACCCTACTCCTTCGTTTCGGCGGTTCCTGACGGCTTTTCAGGAATCCCGGTTGGTGAAAATGAAATTGCCATAAACCAGTGGCTGGCTGACGATTTGGGAGCTGAAAAGGGTGACACTTTATCGTTGAAATATTTTGTGATAGGCCCTTTGCGGAAACTGGATGAAAAAACCCGGTCGTTCAAGGTTTCTTCTATTATTCCACTTATCGAAAACAACGATGTTAAAAACCTGATGCCCGATTTTCCGGGGCTTGCCGATGCCGGAAGCTGCCGCGACTGGGAAACCGGCGTTCCTATCGACCTGAAAAAAATCCGGCAGAAAGACGAGGATTACTGGGATAATTTTAAAGGAACACCCAAAGCATTTGTTTCTTTAAAAACAGGTACAGACCTGTGGACTAACGATTTCGGGAGTTATACTGCCTACAGGTTTGACGAAAATGATATTTCATCTACCGTCCTGCCGGAAAAACTTTTACAAAAACTCTACCCGAAGGATTTTGGCTTTCAGTTTATCCCGGTTTATCAGAACGGCCTGGATGCCGTGGTAAATTCGGTGAATTTCGGAGAGCTGTTTATCAGTCTCAGCTTTTTTGTGATTGCGGCCGGGGTGCTGCTTACAGCGCTTTTGTATGCTTTGCTCACGGTATCGCGCCAGCAGGAAGCCGGGATATTTTCATCCCTGGGTATTGATAATAAAACGATCATCAGGTTACGGTTGGCTGAATCGGCACTCACGGCTATTTTGGGAGGGATTGCGGGGGCTTTTGCAGGCATTTTATATAACCAGGTAATGATTGCCGCCCTGAATTCCGTGTGGCAGGGAGCAGTTCAAACCAGCGGGCTGACGGTTTTTACCGATCCAATGACTGTTGTAACCGGAGCGGTATCAGGGATCATCATTGCCTTTGCGGTGATTTTTTTCATCACCCGCAACAAGCTGAGACAACCGGTTTCCATACTTGTTAAAAAAGGTCAAACTGAATCAGGAAACCCTGCGAAAAGCTCTTCAGTGCTGAATTGGGTTTTGATCATTGCAGGATTCACCGGCACCATTGTGTTGGTTTTGTATTCCCTGGGTACCTCAGTGGACGCCAATTCCGGTCCGTTTCTGTCAGCCGGCGGATTATTCCTGATTGGCTGCCTGGCATCAATACATCTGTTTTTGAAAATCACCGGCAGAAAACAAACCAATGACGCACTGACTATTGTCGGCCTGGCGGTTAAAAATGCCGGACGAAACATACCCAGAAGCCTTGCCACCATTGCGCTGCTGGCTCTGGGTGTTTTTACCATCATCATCACCGGCGCCAACCGCAAGACTTTTTACGGAACCGAAAACCAACACAGCTCGGGTACGGGTGGTTTCCGGTTTTGGGTCGAAACAACCATGCCCATTTTTCACGACCTGAATACGCCAACAGGCAGGGAAAAATACAACCTCGCAGATGAACCGGCTTCCGATGGAGTACAATTTGTTCAGCTTCATACCCTCGACGGCGATGATGCCAGTTGCCTCAACCTGAACCAGGTGAGCCAGCCACAGATCCTTGGTGTGCCTGCAGAGGTTTTCGATCAGAGGCAATCGTTTTCATTTGCCGGACTTCTGAATAAAAACACAGCCCATCCCTGGCTTGAACTCAAAAAAGATTATGGCAAAAATGTGATTCCGGCCATCGCTGATCAAACGGTGATAACCTGGGGATTGATGAAAAAATTGGGCGACACGTTGTTTTACCTCAACGAAAAAGGCAAAAAAATCAAGTTGCTCCTGGTTGGAGGCCTGCAAAGCAGCATTTTCCAGGGGAATATCCTCATCGCCGACAGCGCTTTTACGGCGAATTTCCCTTCTGTAAGCGGATCGAAAACCATGCTGGTGGATATTCCGGCCGATAAACAGGAAGCGCTGGCTACCCTTCTCGAAACAAGCCTTTCCGACCAGGGGGTGCTACTTACCCCTGCATCCGAAAGGCTGGCAGCTTTCAACACGGTTACCAACACCTATTTGTCCGTTTTTATGGCGCTTGGCGGATTGGGAGTGCTGATCGGCACGCTTGGACTTGCCATTGTTCTGTTGCGCAACATCATGGAACGGAAGCACGAGTTGGCCTTATTGCTCGCTATGGGAATTTCCAGGAAAATGGTTTTCAGGCTGGTGATGTCCGAAAACCTTTTGCTGTTGCTGTCAGGGCTTTTGGCGGGCGTGGCAGCAGCAAGCATAAGCATCTTACCGTCGGTTTTAAGCACCTCGTTTTCGTTAAGCTTTCTTTCCATCGTCATCATCATTTCTGTGATAATGATCAGTGGCACAGGGTGTATTTATTCAGCCACACACGCCAGTTTGAAAGGTTCAATGACTGATGCGCTGAATGTTGAAAAATTATAAAAAATTGAAAAAAATTTTACATAGGCATTTTTATTTCATATTTTTGGCTTAAAGCCTGAAAATGAAGAGGCGAATTGATTAAAAGCGTTCATGAATGTTGTGGATTTGATCAGGGGAAATACTTGTCGGAAGACATGAGGGAGGAATACATCCGAACGAGACAGGGGGAAGTTTCCAGGTTTTGATAAGACATTGGTAACCAATCATTACAAAATATATTTACCAAAGTTTTATTTTTTAATCAAAACCTTTTGCTTATGAAAAACATTTTCAATTTTATGACAATTGTGTCGGTTGTCATGTTAGTAGTGCCAGCTACTGTTTCAGCACAAAACAAGGGACACATCAACAATGTGCAGGCCTATCAGCGAATGGATGGTTCCGACACCATCGACGTAACTTATGATTTTGCCGGGTATGCCGAAAGTTACATTATTCAGGCTTGTCTTTATTCGGGGTCGGTAAATACCGGCATTATTCCCAACAATTTTTGTAGTGGAGATTATGGGCCGGGAGTGACGCCGGGCAACAACAAACATTTTGCCTATCACGCAGGTGGACATAAACCCGGCTCTGAATGGAATGGGGTGCGCATCGAAATTAGGGTAACCTTTCCGATGGGTAATCCCTGCCCGGGTCTATCTTCGGTTACATACTACGGAGTGGAGTATCCTACCATACAGATTGGCGGTCAGTGCTGGTTACAGAAAAATCTGAATACCGGTACCATGATTCCTTTCGAGAACCTGCCCTGGAACGACGATAACATTGAAAAGTACTGTTACAACAATGTTGCATCCAATTGCGAAACCTACGGCGCTCTTTATCATTGGTGGGAGGCTATGGCCTATGGTTCGGCCATTCCTGGCAAACAGGGCATTTGTCCGCCAGGATTTCATATTCCAACCTACCTCGAATTTGAGGTTCTCACCGATCTTTTTGGAGGAACAACCACTGCCGGTGGACACCTGAAAGCCCAGAATTTTTGGGATTCACCCAACACCGGGGCTGCCAACACCAGTTTTTTCACTGCCTATGGCGCCGGTACGGGTTACAATACGCCTGGCATTGGAGGTGGCGACCTGTGTTACGATTTACAAAAAACCTCTTACCTGTTTCATTCAAACCTCCCTGCCAATGAACACAAACCCGCACTCAAACTCCGTTACAACAATGCTGCTGCTGAAATGGTAACGCTTCCTGCAGAACCCTTTCCTTTTGGAAGTGTAAGGTGCATGAAAGATTGTGATGATGCTCCTTCGCCGGCAAATGCCGGCCCCGATCAAAGCATCACAAATTCAAATTACACAGTGCTGGCTGCAGCAATCGCCCAAAATGGCATCGGTAAATGGAAAATCACAAGCCAGCATTCAACCGATAAAACGGGAATTTTTGAGGATGCCTGGAAACCCAATTCAGGCTTTTATGGTTTTCCGGGGCAAACCTACACCCTGTCGTGGGTAGTATCGAACGAGTGTACGGCCATTTCCGACGAATGCACCATTGCATTTTCAGCTTTAACATGTGGCGAGCCGTTTACCGATCACAGAAACGGTAAAACATACAACACGGTTTTGTTGGGCGATTACTGCTGGATGGCTGATAACATGGATGTTGGTGAAATGGCGCCCCTCGATGGCTATGTTTTTAATGATGGCATCATGCACAAGTTCTGCTATAACGATATTCCTGCAAACTGCGATACTTTTGGCGGTTTATACGTTTATGGCGAGGCAGTTCAGTATCAATACGCCCTCGAAAACAAACGGGGCATTTGTCCTTTGGGGTGGTTTGTGCCCAAAGATGCCGATTGGTGTAACCTTACACAATCCATTGATAATTCGGTAAATTGTTCGGCCATAGGTTGGACCGGAACTGATGCCGGTGGTAAAATGAAAAAACAGGGCGCCAACTATTGGGATGACCCCAACACAGGCGCCACCAACGAAAGCGGGTTCAGGGCTGTTGGCGGGGGTTATGCTACTATAGAGTATCCCGAATTTGCCTTTCTGGAAAACAAGCAGTCAGCCCGTTTCTGGACTTCCACGGTGGGCGCATTGCAATACTTTTACTACTGGGGCCTTGGCTACAATGAAGCCCGTGTGCAACGTTCATCCGTTTACCCCTCTTACAATGCCAACAGTGTAAGATGTGTTTATTATCCAAATTATTAAAATGGAGGTTATTATGAAAAAGAATATGACAGGAATTTGCTTATTGATTTGCTTATTCGTTTCCAATGCTGTGATGGGACAATACTTTTCGACATATTCCAACTGGTTCTCAATGGATACAAAAATGCCTTTTGTGAGTAACTGGTGCCCGCAGGAAGGTACCGTATATTTGCCCGGACAGGAAGTGTTTTTGGATTATTACATTATGGAACGGAACCTGACTACCGTTCAATTGGGTTTCAGTTCCGAAATTGATGGCGATACGCTGATAATTGCATCATTACCGGCAAATGGCCCGACAACCATCACCATTCCGCAGGTTGAAACTTCCACAGCCAAATTGTACATAGTAGTCTCCGACAGTTATGGCCATGTCAACTACCATCCGGTTCCCGAATACGGATATTTTGGTATTGGCACAGCGGCACAGCAGGTGTCCGTACCTCAGGGTTGGAGTGGTTTATCTTCTGTTTATGTTCCACAATCTCCTGAAATCGGCAATATTTTTGGCGAAAATATCGACGATGTAATCATCATTCAGGATTTGGAGAACATTTACTGGCCGGGTGGAAATGTCTTCACGCTCAACGAGTGGGATGTCATGCAGGGTTATCTGATTAAAACTGAAAATGGCTTTGAGATGAATTTTGAAGGAAGCACACCCCAATGCGATGTAAGTGCCGGAATAGACGAAGGGTGGGACCTGATACCCATTGTTGCGCCCTGCGATATTGATGCTGAAAATTTTATGAACTGGTACCTGTGGTCGAGCGATATGATAAAGGAAGCAGCAGGCTGGCGCATGTATTGGCCCGAATATAACATAAACTCGCTCGAAGTGCTTGAACAGGGGAAAGCCTATTTTGTGCATTCATGGATGGAAAATACTGATTTTTTGTTTGGCCCCTGCTGGGAAGAAACTAAAACCGCTTTCAACGAACTGGCATATACACCGGATTGCTGGAACAAGCCCTTGTTTACCCCAGCATCGCATATTATGGCAATACCAGAAGAAGTGATGAATGAAGCCGGCATCGGTTTTAACTGGACCCTCGGAGCCTTCACAACCGAAGGCCTTTGCGCCGGAGCTGCTCCTGCAGGCGCCTATCACCTGACCGTGTTTGCTGACGACGCTTCAACCCCCGTGGTTGACGGAATGAAAACAGGAGAATTTGTGCATATTCGTGCGTGGAATCCGACAAAGCAAGAGGAAATTACCCTTTCAGCCGAATTTGACGAGAATTTGCCTGACCAGGGATTTTTTGCCGAAAACGG
>CALFEP010000041.1 GCA_937950125.1 uncultured Bacteroidota bacterium | reverse complement strand
ATGTTTTTCTCGTTCTCAGCTTCGGGCGGCAGCAGGTCGATGTCGTAACAATTGATCACCTCGTTATGTTTCATACGCGCAATCCACCATGGAAATAAGGCAATTGGCAGGTTTTTTAAATTGTCAATTTGAGGTTCAATGCCCTGGTTGCACCATTCATGGGTGTTGTCCATCAACTTTTGATTATCCTGAAGAAGGAAAACATAACTTCTGTCAACACCTAAAAACCGGCCTGTTTCGTTGAGTGTTTCGCTGATAGCCTGGTCGATTTCACTGTAATTGCGGTTGACGAATTTTGCTCCGGTTTTGGTCATCAGGGTTTCGAAATCGAGCCTGAAATTGAGCAGCTTTTCCTGTTCCAGCCTTGCTGTTACATCGCGCGAGATGCCAATAAAGGCTTTTTCGCCGTTCCAGAAACCTTCGGTTATCTTCGTTTCAACCGGAATATGTTCGCCCCGGCGGTCGATCAAAGGTATTGTGCAAACCTTTTCTTTTTTGGTAATCATCCTTCCCACCACTTCAGCAGCGTAATCACGCATTTCGGGCGGATGAACCTGAAGTACCGGTTTTCCAAGCAAGTCAGCTTTTGAGTAGCCAAGCGACATTACAACACTGTTGTTAACCTCAAGAATGTCGCCCTTTTGGTCTAATACAAAAATGTAGTCTTCGATGCTGTCATACAGGTTCATAAAATTCTGATGCGACTCGTACTGCATTTTATAAAAAAGAATCCGGTGCAGCGATTCGTTGATGATAGGCGTACACGCGAGGATTGTTTGCACAGATAGTTCGGGTATTTTATCTGTTTTTCTGGAAGCAAAATTAATGACCCCCAACAGTTGTTTTTTCCATTTAAACGGGATCGAAAACAAATCTTTCAAATCTTCCTGATGCAGTATCTCCCTTCGCTCCGGCGGCACTTCATCAAAATTGTGATGAACCAGATTGCCTTCAACCATTTTTTGAAATTGCCAGGTAGTTTCGTCGTATTCGCCTGTTTCGCCCACAAATTTGTCTGACAATCCATGACTGCTCAAAAGCACAAGCTTTCGTCCGGCAGCGTCATAAGTGTAAAATCCGGCCACATCAATCCCATCAATATTTGCCAGGTTCGACACAATTATTCCGGCAGCCTGTTCGGGCGAAGAAATGTTAAGCAGTTCATAACCTAAATTTCTTTGCAGGTTGAGCAGGTTCTGGCTCTGCAATTGAACTGAAATATCGTTGAAAACGCCTTCAATGTAAGTAGTTTCCCCCGATTCATCCTTTATTATTCTGGCATATTCTTTAACATGAATTAACTCACCGCCAATTTTTTTCCATTGGGTTTCCAGTCCTTTTGTTTCGCCCTTCATGGCCATTTCGAGGTTGAACATCTGCTGGCTTCTTTCAGTTCTGAAAAAGCTCATTTTCAGGTGTATGTTTATGGCCGGATCGTAGCCTTCAAGTCCCAGAATTGTATGAGCCGCAGGATTCAGCATAAGGATGTCGCCTTCATTGTTAACCCTGTAGAATCCTGCCAGTGTATTGTTGAAGATGGCTTTAAACGATTCTTCAGAAACGTGCAACCTATGGTTTCTCGACACCAGTTCCTGTTCCAGTTTAATGTTGGTATTCGAGATTGCGCGGGTTTTCTGCGATATGTCAAGGAAAAGTTTGACTTTGCTCAGCAATACATTTTTGGTTACCGGCCTCACAATGTAGTCAACAGCCCCCGACTGATACCCTTTCAACAGATACCTGGCATCGTTATAAACCGCAGTTATGAGTATTACGGGCAATTGCAGCTCATCCTGGTGTTTGCGGATGTATTCCGTAATTTCGAACCCCTCCATGCCAGGCAGCTGAATATCCACCACAGCTAATGAAATGTCATTTGATTCAAGAATCCTGATGGCTTCGAGGCCGTTTCGGGCAGTCTGAAATTCAACCTGCAGCGAGCCAAGTTGTCCTTTCATCAACTCAAGATTTCCCGGATTGTCGTCAACAAGTAAAATGGTGGTTTTTCGATTCATCCTTTAAACTTATTATGAACTTTTTGTAGCAATAATTCAAGTGAAAATGGTTTTTGAAGTACATCATCCATCCCGAAGTGTTTCACCATCTGGTGATAATTGCTATGTTGGATTCGGCTACTGTCGGTAAGCACAATTACTTTTTCCATAAGGTTTTTGTACTTCAGCTTGTCAATGAAATTCTGAATTTGGCCGTCAGTTGTCAAAAGGTTGACAATCACCAGATCGAAGTCCTGGGATGTGAGCATTTTCAATGCACTCAACCCATTGTTTACGACCATTACTTTAAAGCCATCTTTTTTTAGTAACAATTTGTATCCCTCGGTTGAAAAAACTTCTTCATCAACCAGTAGGATATTTCTACTGTTAGCTTCCTCTTCCATAATGTACCTTTCCTAACTTTTTCGTAAATCCAAATTTGTTAAAACATATTTTTTCAGAGCGGTTGCTAGGCGGATGCGGGCATAAGCAATTTTAGCCGCCGCTATCAATTTTGTACCAAAAGCGGTTCTTTTTTTCAAAAAACACTACATTATTTCGTAAATAACACAGATAGAGCGGTTTAAACAACGGGAAATATGGCGGGCATTTTTCAGAAACTAAAATCAGGCGAACTTTTTTAATCCGATTCCGGATATTGTCCGAAATCGGATTATTTTTCTATTTTTGAAAAAAAAAGTATCATGGAAAATACGCTCAGGATATTGATTCTTGATGATGAGGAAGCAATTGGAAAAGGAATTATGGCCTACCTCAACATGCAGGGTTTTTTGGTATCGACCGTTCAGCGTCCCTCTGAAGCAAAAATATTTTTAGCAACGCAGCCAACCGACATCCTTATCCTCGATCTTCGGCTGCCCGAAATGACCGGCCTCGAATTTCTTGCTTTGATAAAGAGCGAACACTACGATGTGGAAGTAATCATGATTTCGGGTCATGGCGATATGCCGCAGGTAATAGAGGCCATGCGGCTTGGAGCCGTCGATTTTATTCCTAAACCCTTTTCGCTCGAAAGCATTCATGTTGCCATAAAGCGAACGGGTAAGTTTGTTGATCTGAATAATCGTCTGAAAAATTCAGAGACTAAAAACCGCCGCCTGATAGAACTTGGCAACCGAAAGAGGAACCAGTTGCTGGTTTATGCCAGCGAACCGATGAAACAAATTGGCATTTGATCGACCTGATATCGGATATTGATGAAGTGCCAGTGCTGATCACCGGAGAAACCGGAACCGGCAAAGAGTTGGTTGCCCGAAGCATTCACCTGAAGAGCAAAAGAAGCAGCCAGGCATTTGTAACCGCCAATTGCGCCGCAACACCCTTCGACCTGTTTGAAAGTGAGTTTTTCGGGCACACCAAAGGTTCGTTTACCGGGGCATTGAACGACCAGCCGGGATTATTCGAGATGGCCGAAAACGGATTCCTGTTTCTGGATGAAATAGGAGAAGTGGACCTGCGTTTGCAGGCAAAACTCCTGCGAGCCATCGAAAACCTTGAAGTGAAGCGGATTGGCTCGTCAAAAAGCATAAAAATCAACACCCGGATCGTTGCAGCTACCAACCAACAACTTGATAAACTGGTTGCCGAGCGCCGGTTCAGGGAAGACCTGTTTCACCGCCTGAGCGTATTTGTCATTCATATACCCCCCTTGCGTGAGCGGAAAGACGACATTATCCCGCTTTTTGAACATTTTCTGTTGGTGTATGCCACAAAATTCAATCGACCCATACCTGCGTGGGACAGATCGCTTGTTGATGTTTTGCTCGATTATCCCTACCCCGGCAATGTGAGAGAATTGCGGAATATGGTAGAACGCGCTCTCGTCATCAATCACGATAATTATATCACCCACGATTGTTTTTTCTTCCCAGATTCCGGCAAAAAACCTGCACCAGCCGCAAAAGCAGCGTTGAACACACAGGCCAGTTTTGATCTTGAATTATCAGAAAAAACGTTGATTGAACAGGCATTGCAAAAAACATCGGGCAACAAACTGCAGGCAGCCCGATTGTTAAAAATAACTCCGCAATCGCTGCGCCGCCGGATGGAAAAATTCGGGATGATGAATTGATTTTTTTGAGGAGGGTTCCGATCCCATAAAGGGATCAGAACCCTTAATTTGTTTGCAAAATCCCTTTTCTTTTTTTGACAAAATTCAGACAGACAATTGTGGCTTTTGTAATCTTCAGAAATTTTTTCGGCTTATCCGAACTTTCTTATTGCAGATTTGTTTATCTTTAAAATAGTAAATGTTAAACAAAATGATATTTAATAAATTGGTAAAAATTAAGATAAATAGTTTTATGAAAACGGGATTATTCCTGCTTGCTTTCCTCATGCCTTTTATGATGTTTGCCCAGTCGGGTCGTATCGAAGGGCGCGTGTTTGATGCCAAAAACAACGAACCGCTGCCTTTTACCAACATCGTGATTTTCGGGACCAACATAGGGGCAGTGAGCGACCTTGACGGAAAGTTCATTTTCACGGGTGTGGAGCCGGGATTTAAAAAGCTGGCTGCCACTTCGGTGGGATACGAAAAATATATTTCAGAAGATTTTTTGGTAACCAATGCAAAAACGGTTTTTGTAAACCTCCCGATGGTGGAAACTTCCATCAAACTCGATGAGGTGGTGGTGCGCGCTTCCCCGTTTGTCCGCGACCAGGAAAGCCCGGTTTCGCTGCGCCGGCTGAACATTTCGGAGATTGAACGCAATCCGGGATCGAACCGCGATATTTCGAAGGTGATCCAATCGCTGCCCGGCGTGGCCGTTACGCCCGCCCAACGCAACGATGTGATTGTGAGGGGCGGAGGCCCGAGTGAGAACACTTTCTTCCTGGATGGCATCGAAATACCGACCATCAACCATTTTTCCACACAAGGCGCCTCGGGAGGGCCGGTGGGAATCATCAATGTTGACTTTATCCGCGAGGTAAATTTTTATTCGGGTGCTTTCCCGTCCAACAAAGGAAACGCGCTGAGTTCGGTGATCGATTTCAGGATGGTTGACCCCAACCCCGATAAATGGAATTTCAGGGCTACGGTGGGCGCCACTGATCTGGGATTGACCGCCAACGGACCTCTGACTGACAATTCAGGATTGATTTTTTCTGTCAGAAGGTCGTACCTGCAATTTCTGTTTGACGCGCTGGGTTTGCCTTTCCTGCCCACATACAACGACCTTCAGTTTAAATACAAATTCAACATCGACAAAAAAAACCAGCTGACCCTGATTGGTCTGGGTGCGCTTGACAAGAATGTCCTTAACACAGGAATTGAAAATCCTGACGAAGAACAACAGTACATTTTGGGATATTTACCCTCAAATGACCAGTGGAGTTATACCATCGGCGGGGTTTACAGGCATTTTTCAAAAAACGGATTTCATACCGTCGCACTCAGCCGCAACGTACTCAACAACGAGTCGCTTAAATTCCTGAACAACATCGAAGAAGATACCCTGAAGACCTTTGATTACCGTTCGAAAGAAACCGAAAACAAACTTCGCTACGAGTTTACCGGAAATTCGTCGAACTGGAACTACAATGTTGGCGCAGGAGCCATGCTTTCAAATTTCACCAACAATTCGTTTCAGAAACTTTACCTTGACGGAAATGTTCAGAACATTACCCGTGTTGCTGACCTGAGCCTGCTTAGCTGGAACGCTTTCGGGCAACTGAGCCACGGATTTCTGAAGGAGCGGCTCACACTGTCGCTTGGTGTCCGGCTCGATGCCAACAATTACTCCTCCACCATGAACAACATGTTCAAACAATTTTCGCCGAGGTTTTCGGCATCGTATGCCCTTACCGAAAAATGGTTCCTCAACGCCAATACCGGCAGGTATTATCAGCGGCCAGCCTATACCACGCTGGGATTTACCGACGAAAACGGCGATTATGTAAATAAGGAAAATGGTTTGAAATACATCAGTGTCGATCACGTGGTGGCAGGGTTGGAGTTCAGGCCTGATGAACAGTCGAAAGTGACGCTAGAAGGCTTTTACAAATTTTACGACAATTACCCCTTCTCGGTGCAGGACAGTGTAAGCATCGCCAGCAAGGGCGCCGACTTTGGTGTGTACGGGAGCGAAGAGGTGGTTTCAACCGACAAAGGCCAGGCTTATGGTTTTGAGGTTTTTGCA
>CALFEP010000040.1 GCA_937950125.1 uncultured Bacteroidota bacterium | reverse complement strand
AAATGGTATACTTTTGAATTGAAATACTGGTATACTTTTCAATTGAAATAAACAGAAAATATCGTAAATGAAAATTGCTTGAACTGATTTTCATCAAGCTTTGTTTTTTGTAGGATTACTTCTTTGTACAAATTCACTTCCGTAAAAGCAAATTCAGGCAAATAAAAATTAAATAAAGAAAGTAAATTTAGATATTGAGATTTCCCGCTTATTAATATGCTCATTAGCACATTTGCATCTATTATGTATCTTAAATTCATGTAGTTACCTTGAATAAGTATTTACTTCCATATTCCGTCCAGGCTTTTTCTCTTGCCATTAACCATTGATTATCTTTTGTGTCAATTGTCTTCAAATCATCAAGTAACTCCTGTTTTGTCAATTTTAGAATTGCCAGGTTGAGATAATCCTGAATGAATTTCTCAATTTTATCTTTTCCATAAAGATTCACGAGTTCTGAGCCCACCTGAACCTTAAACTCCATAGTTGTTTCCATCGATTGAATTGTTTACTTACAAAATTAAATTTTAAAATTAATCTTATGTGCTTTTAAAACTTATTTACAATACTGATTCAACACTTTTTCAGCTTTTTTGTAACCCAGTTTTTTGGCTTTTTCCCAATCTTCACAGGCACTTTTTGCACTCCCTGATTTGTAGAATGCGAGGCCACGGTTAAAATAGGCTTCTGCAAATTTCGGATCAAGCTGAATCGCCTTATCGAAATCATTCAGGGCGTTTTCAAAATCATTTATCTGCCCGTAAACCACTGCTCTGCTGAAATAGGACTGAGCTCTGCCCGGATTCAACCCGATAAGCTCAGAATTTACACCAATGCATTTTTCATAATTTCTCAGGTTGTACCAGCAAAGAGCCAGTTGCGAATAGGACGTTGTATCGCTTCTGTCGATGTTGATAGCCCGCTCATAATCTTCAATGGCTGCATCGTAACGTCCTAATTGCATGTAACCATTGGCGCGGTATTTAAAGGCATCAGCCAGGTCAGGCTCCATCTGGATTACTGTATCAAATTCTTTTATTCCTTCGGCCCAATTGCGGATCTTGTACAAAACATGCGCTCTTTTGTAATGAAATTCAGGTGTTTGTCTCAATTTCGCAATATCTTCAGGGGAGGAATTCTGCAAATTTCCAGGGGAGGTTTGTTGACCTGAAATATTTCCATTATCCTCATTTTCATCATAATATGCTGAATCTTCAAACATTTCGGTCAAACTATCCGGGTTCTCGTTTTCCGTTTGGTCAACAGGTTGGTTTTCATTTCCCCAACATCCTGATAATAAAACTATTATAATAAATGCAAATAAGATTTTCCACATAAAAGTTCTATGTTTATCAATATGGCAAAATTATAACAAATAGCCGTCTGATAAAACGCTGCCCGCAGGCTTTTCTTTTACAGCCCTCAGGTTGTAACTCAAGTTTTCCTAATTTCGCACGCTGAAAAATTCGGTTATTATCAATATTTTAATTTGAAAATGGATTACAATTTTAACGAGATAGAAAAAAAGTGGCAGCAATACTGGAGCGACCATAAAACCTTTAAGGCTGAAAACAATTCTGCAAAGCCCAAGTTTTATGTGCTGGATATGTTTCCTTACCCATCAGGCGCAGGCCTGCATGTAGGCCATCCACTCGGATACATTGCTTCCGACATTTTTGCACGTTTTAAGAGGCTCCAGGGGTACAATGTGCTGCATCCCATGGGCTACGATGCTTTTGGATTGCCTGCCGAACAATACGCCATTCAAACCGGAACTCACCCCGAAATAACCACCAATAAAAACATAGCCCGTTACCGCGAACAAATGGACAAAATCGGGTTCTCGTACGATTGGGACCGTGAAGTGAGGACCTGTGATCCAAAATATTATAAATGGACACAATGGACTTTCATTCAGTTATTTAACCATTGGTACGATAAAGCATCCGACAAAGCCCAACCCATCGAAAAGCTTGTTTTGCATTTTGAGAAAAATGGAAGTTCAGGCCTTAATGCCGCCTGCGATCCACATCCGGCATTTACTTCAGCAGGCTGGAAAGCCTTTACAGAAAAGGAACAGCAGGAAATGCTGATGAACTACCGCCTGGCCTACCTTGCCGATATGATGGTTAATTGGTGCCCCGACCTTGGAACCGTACTTGCCAACGACGAAGTTGCCGACGGACTTTCGGTGCGCGGCGGTCATCCGGTCGAACGCAAACTCATGCGCCAGTGGTCGTTGCGGATCACAGCCTATGCTGAGAGGCTGCTCCGCGGTTTGGAAAATGTGGATTGGTCGGAATCGGTAAAAGATATGCAACGCAACTGGATAGGCCGTTCAGAGGGGGCTTCAGTGCTTTTCAAAATAGATGGTCACGACCATGAAATCGAGGTTTTTACAACCCGGCCCGACACACTCTATGGCGCAACATTCATGGTTTTGGCGCCAGAGCACGAACTGGCACTTCAGATTTCAACACCTGAAAACCAGGAAACAGTTGGCGAATACATCAAAAAAGCCACCAACCGTTCGGAGCGAGAACGAATGAGCGAGGTAAAAACCGTTTCAGGCGCTTTTACAGGGGCTTATGCCATCAATCCGCTGAATGGCGCCAGGTTGAAGATTTATGTTGCAGAATATGTTTTGGCAGGTTACGGAACCGGCGCCATCATGGCCGTTCCGGCCCACGACAGCCGTGATTTTGCCTTTGCACGTCACTTCAACCTACCCATAATTCAGGTTGTTCAGGCTCAGGGAGAAACGACTTCCGACACGTCAACCTGGGAAAATTCCTATGATGCCAAAGAAGGTGTGATGATTAATTCAGGAGTAATCACAGGATTACCCGTTAAAGAAGCCATCACACGAATAATCAGATACCTTGAAGAACAGAACCTGGGGACAGGGCGTGTAAATTACCGCCTGCGCGATGCCAGCTTCAGCCGCCAGCGCTATTGGGGCGAGCCTTTCCCGGTTTATTACAAAAACGGTATTCCTTATGTTTTTGATGAAAAAGACCTGCCGCTGGAACTGCCTCCGGTGGACAAATATTTACCCACTGAAACCGGAGATCCTCCATTAGCAAGGGCTAAAGACTGGCAAACCACAGAGGGCTGGCCTCTCGAAACCAACACCATGCCGGGTTATGCAGGCTCGAGCGGCTATTACCTCCGCTACATGGACCCGCACAACGAAAACGAGTATTTCTCAAATGAGGCCAACCAATACTGGCGCAGCGTTGACCTGTACCTTGGCGGTGATGAACATGCCACCGGCCACCTGATTTATTCGCGGTTCTGGAGCAAATTCCTGTTCGACCTGGGTTTGGCCTGCGAAGACGAACCTTTCAAAAAAATGATCAACCAGGGGAAAATCCAGGGTCGTTCAAGCATTGTTTACCGGATTACCGGAACCAACACTTTCGTTTCCAAAGGGCTTGCCTCAAATTACCAGGTCACCCCTATTCATGTGGATATCAACATGGTTGACAACGATGTACTGGACACTGACGCTTTCAAAAAATGGAGACCAGAGCTAATTTCTGCGGATTTCATCCTTGAGGACGGAAAATACATCTGCGGCTGGGAAGTCGAAAAAATGTCGAAATCCCTCTACAATGTTCAAAATCCGGATGATCTGATCGAAAAATACGGCGCCGATACTTTCAGACTTTACGAAATGTTCCTTGGTCCGCTCGAAAGCCACAAACCCTGGGATACCAAAGGCATTGAGGGCGTCTTCAGATTTATCCGGAAGCTTTGGAGGCTCTTCCACGACGATAAAAACCAGTTCCGCATCAGCGAGGAAGAACCTACCGCGGCGGAATTGAAAGTAGTTCATGGCACAATAAAGAAAATCAGGGAAGACATCGAACGTTTCTCTTTCAACACTGGTGTAAGCACTTTCATGATTTGCGTGAACGAGCTGCACGAACTGGCCTGTTACAAACGGGCTGTTCTTGAACCTCTGGTAGTAACCATTTCACCCTATGCCCCTCACATTGCTGAGGAACTCTGGTCGTTGTTAGGGAAAAAAGGCTCTGTGATGGACGCTTCCTATCCTGAATTTAATCCGGCTTATCTGATCGAAAACACCTTCGAATACCCGGTTTCGTTTAACGGGAAGCTGCGTTTTAAAATTGAATTGCCAAAAAACATGCCCGTTGCCGAAATTGAAAAGGCTGCACTCGCATCAGAAGCGGCCCAGAAATGGGTGGAAGGAAAACCTGTACGGAAAATAATAGTCGTTCCTGGTAAAATTATCAACATCGTGGTCTGATTTATGCAACTTCCAACCCGCTATTGTGTTTATTGAATGTTGTTAATTGCGAGAAAATGAACCGACACCTGTTATTTTTGCTTTTGGTTTTTCTGGTTTTAGCCAATCCCTTACGACCACAGGATTTTAAATTCAGAGACATCCAAAACAATGCTTTTACTTATGGTGAAAAGCTGAAATTCAGGGTGTATTATCATTCCTTCCTTACGGGAAAAGTGGATGCAGGCACGGCCACACTCGAAGTAAAAAACACACCCGATCGCTTCAACAACCGTGAGGTTTATCACATAATAGGAATTGGAAAATCGAACCGGACATTCGATTTTTTTTACAAAGTTCGCGACCGTTTCGAAAGCTATGTTGACACAAAATCGCTTATGCCTCATTATTTTGTCCGACGCACCCAGGAAGGCGGTTATGTGAAGGATGATGACGTTTTTTTTGACCAGCAAAACCTGATTGCACAAAGCCGGAAAAAGATCACAAAAATTACCCCCTACGTCCAGGACATCATTTCGGCAAGTTATTATGCCCGCACACTGGATGCCACAAACCTGAAGATCGGTGAAAACCTTTCTGTCAATTTCTTCCTCGACGATTCAACCTACATTTCGGTGATTCAATTTATGGGTCGCGAGGTGATTGAGACCGAGACCGGCACATACCGTTGTCTGGCTTTTAAGCCCATGGTTGTTACAGGAGAAGTTTTCGATAATCCCTACCCGATGACGCTTTGGGTAACCGATGATAAAAATAAAATGCCTGTTTTGGCAAAATCTGAGGTTATTGTCGGGTCGGTAAAAATGGAACTGATCAAATTTTCGGGGCTGGTCAATCCGGTGGAAGCCCTGATGGAAGAGGAATAGGTGAAGAAACAAGACAAAAGATAAAAGTAAAAAAGTACAAAGAACCCGAAACCCGAAACAAAGAGAACCCGAAACGAAAATGACATTTCAGGAAGAAAAGGTAATTCTGGTAGATATTCACGATAACCCGGTGGGTGAAATGGAAAAAATGGAAGCCCACAGGCTTGCTTTGCTGCATAGGGCCTTTTCAGTTTTCATTTTTAATGAAAAAAAGGAATTGATGCTCCAGCAGCGGGCTGCAGGAAAGTACCATTCACCCCTGTTATGGACCAACACCTGTTGCAGCCATCCCCGCCCGGGCGAAACCACCGAAGCCGCCGCCCACCGCCGCCTGACCGAAGAAATGGGTTTTGATTGTGAACTCAACGAAATATTCAGTTTTATTTACAAGGAAGCCCTTGACCAGGGGCTGACGGAGCACGAATTCGACCATGTGTTTGTTGGCGCATTTAATGGAGTTCCTGAAATTAATCCAACGGAAGTAGAAACCTGGAAATGGATGAAAATGGAGGATATTGCCAGCGACCTGGCGAAAAATCCCGGAAATTACACCGTCTGGTTCAGGATTGCTTTTGAGAGGGTGAGGGGGTATTTAGTAAATTAATGACCCCTCTTTGGAGAATACTTATACCAGAAGATTATTCTACTTTGAATGGTAATTGCCTCAAGAAAGTTCTTATCTCCTCATCAGTTACATTCTCTTTTCTGCTTTTATCATAAATACTTATCAGAAACGCCTGTTTTTCAGTAACAAATACATAGGAAATTATTCTTGCCCCACCTGCTTTACCTTTCCCTTTGGAGGTAATTGCCATACGAATTTTAAACAGGCTGTCGCTAAGCGCAACTCCCTGGAATGGATCAGATTCTAATAATGTGCGTAGTTTAAGCAAATCATTTTTAATAGAATGGTGCTTTTTAGAAAGCTTTTTTGCTTCTCTGATAAAATTGGCTGTGGGTATAATGCTATAATTCATTTATCATTTCAT
This sequence comes from uncultured Bacteroidota bacterium, assembly GCA_937950125.1. Classification (GTDB taxonomy): domain Bacteria; phylum Bacteroidota; class Bacteroidia; order Bacteroidales; family 4484-276; genus CALFEP01. The sequence continues at coordinate 12,108 of CALFEP010000040.1, read as the reverse complement.
CAAAAGATTTTGGCTTTTGTAAACCCTGACGGATTAAATAAACCTCTTTTAAAGCATCAGTAAGTCCTTCAAAAAACATTTTTTTGTTTTTCAACAGCTCAAGGTCCATCAAGTCTTTTTGTATGTTTTCCCAATCTTTGATAGGAAGAAGCACTGCACTCCTTTTACCCTCTGGATCAGTTAAATATTGTAATTGAAAACTCATTATTTGTTAAAAATTTTAAGTTGAAACAAAAATACTACAAATAAATCAATCCAGCCTCGCTTCCAGTTTCCGGATATTCAGCAGTGGGATTTTAAAGGAATATTCTTTCCCGTCCTTTTTTAGAACTGCTGTGCGTTTCAGCCGGTTTACCTTGGTCAAATAGTTCAGGTTGATGATGATAGACCGGCCAATCCTGCAAAAGTCGGAATCCGGCAACATTTTTTCCAAGGCCCCAATGTTAACAGTGACCATGTGTTTGGTTGTTTCATCAAAATAAATATCTGAATAATTCCAGTCGGCTTCCACATACAAAATATGAGAGGTGTTCAGCAGGACAAAACCCCCGGAAGTTGAAAGTTTTATCCGTTTTTTTGGATTCACTTTTTCCAGTAAAGTCTTAATCATACTTTCATTGTCGGTTGGAACCGTTGTATTGGTCAGCCGGTGAATTACCCTGGCCAATTCCTCTTCAGTGGCTGGTTTCAGTAAAAAATCAAAAGCTGCATGATGGATAGCCTCGATGGCGTATTTATCAAAGGCTGTTACAAAAATGATTGACGGGTGAAAACCCGCCTGGTCCAAGGCTTCCACTACTTCAAAACCCGACATTTCAGGCATCTGAACATCCAGAAAAATAACTTCCGGTTGCAACCGGAGAATCTCTGTGACAACCTTTGAAGGGTTGGTAAATTGAGCAAGAACTTTAATTTCACGAAATGCAGACAAACGTTCCTCCAACTCCGCAATGGCTGCTATCTCATCATCTACAATAATTGTATTAAAAATTCTGTAAGCCATTTTTCATAATTTAATTTGGGATAAAAATACAAAAACCATAACACGTGTCCCGGCTGGGGCGCCTCTTTCAGTAAAAATATCCTGAATCTCGTACAAAACCAGGTGCCCGGTGGTTTTATGGTACAATTCAAAAAACTCCTTCATGATCTGAGACCCTTTTCCTGTTGAGTTTTGCGAATGTATCCCGGCGTGTTTTCTGCCAACTCCGTTATCTGTAATCGCAATTTTCAACTTTGAATCATCCATTCCAATTTCAATCCTCAGGATTCCTCCATCATGTCGCGGCATAAGGCCATGCCTGATGGCATTTTCAACAAAACTCTGGATCGCCATTTTGGGAACATCAACAGATAAATCTACACCGGGTTTTATGATTTTTTCAAAGGCAAACATGTCCGCAAACCGAAACTGCATCATGGCGATGTAGTTTTCGGTAAATTCCAGTTCTTCCGAGAGTTTGCAGGTGATGTGGTCGGCCGTTAACACCAGGTGGCGGTAGAGCTTTGCAAAACTGTGCAAATGCTGCGAAGCCTCTTCCGGCTTGTTCTGCCCGATGGCCGAAATGACCGACGTGATGGCGTTCATAGCAAAATGCGGGTCCATCTGGTTGCGGACAATCTTGAGCTGCAGTTCTGTTATTTTCTTTTCGGCCAGGTAGCGCCGCTGCAACTGGCTGCGCTGGATTTTCCGTACCAACAACGAAAACAGGAAAAGCCCCAGGTAAATGCCGGCGTAAATGCCGAAACGGCCGTAGTACATGGGGTTTGAGTTATACTCAAAATAGTGGTTGTTCTTGCCATTGTTTATGAAGAGTAAAGGCTTTTTCCCGGGCACGGTTTTTAATGACATCCGTAAGAAATTATAGCTCTCGACCGAAAATGGTATTCTGGCCAAAAACCGAAATCCTTCTTTTGTAATGATTAATTCCTGTGGCTTTTTGTTTAAAAAAATCCATTCATCATCCCCATCCTCATCCATGTCATAAATAAAAAACATGTCTGGAATGAACCCGGGTTTCAGAATATCCACAATATGAAAGTTTTCATCAAAAAGCAGCAAACTATCCCGGCTTTGACAATAACCTAGGAAATCCTGTTCTTTGAATGGCAAAACAAATACACGTCCGGCGCCGGGTTTAAACTTGCCTGGTAAAATGTATGATTCAATGATTTGCCCCGCCCGGCCAATCTTTATCAACATGTCTGATTTTGAAGCATCAGATGGATAATGATAAAGTCCTGTCAAATGAGTATTGTTGTTTTTATCCCGGAGTGCATAATAGGATAAAGCACCATAAATTCCCGGAAATTCAAGGGGCTGAAACAAAGGTTTGAGTTGCCTGTCAAAACCCGTCAGCCAGCAGCTGCGGTCGTGATATGGAAAACCCGTGTCGGATTCTTTTATGTTGTCGGAGGCATACCCAAATGGAAAATATTCGTATTTGCCGTCTCCGGAAATATCTGCCTGCACAATGTTAATCAAGGAGTACAAATTGTCATTTGTCTGGTAAAGCGTATCATTTTTAATGTCGTAACCAAACATCTTACGGGGGTATTTCGAAAACCCGGTGCTTATCCCAAACATCAACTCCCTGTATCCATCCCCATTCAAATCATCCATTTCTGCCGGTACAATAAACGCATCCGACTGCCCATTCACCATTCTGACCGTGGCAATATAACGGCCGGAAATCACGGGATCCTGATGACCAAAATCTGAGATTGAATTCAATAAAATAGAGTCATTTGACTGGGTAAACACATAAATCTCATTCTGTTGGTTTTGATCAAAATCCCCGGACAATAACGGCATTCCACGGTGAAAGGCACATTCCCCCTTAAAATTCCATTGCTGTTTTTTTTCTGACGGATACAGGGTAACAACTACCCCGGTGGTTCCTACCGGGTTTTGTTTAACGGCGATGTAATCGCTGAACCGGTTTGTATCCAGAAAAGTCCAAAGGTTTATTCTTTCGTCGTTATCAAATTCCCGGTCAACTTCTTCAATCAGGTATTTGGGGTACCGGGTGGGTAAAAGGGCAATAATAAGCAAGGTTGCAACAAACGAAAGCATGGCCGGGTGGAGGAAGAAACCAAGAAATTTCCCTCTCAAATTTCCATTTTGTTCCAAATTCCCAACTTTTAAAGCCATCAAACTCTGATTTTACGCTGAGGTAAAAATAGGAAAATTTTGGTTGCTACAAAAAATCAGAGCCTTTATCAACAAAACACAATGCAAAAATAGAGAAATTGATTTTTTTATGAAATTTGGCTTTTTATCCCGATTTTAGACAAAATTTAAAATGATTCAAAATGAAAAGATCTTCAATTTTTGTTCTGGCAATATTATTTGCAACTATTAGTGCCAATTCCCAAGAATACCAACTCTGGACCACACTGAATTTTGAAGGTGATAACTATGAGTTTTACACTTTGTCAACAACCAATTATTATAATCAATCTTTATCAATGTGTGGATTTGGTGTTTATAGCGATGTGTTAGGGATAATTGCGAATAAGAATGGCACCTACTGTCAAGACACTGAACTTGTAAAAATCCTTGCATTAAAAGCCGAGCAAATGCTTCGATCAAATGCTGCCCCTGATTTTCTTACTCAGGAGTGGATCGAAGAGAATGATATCTTTCATTATTCAGATAATGATATTCCAAATGGAGTTTGGATGCCAACAGGTTCTTATGATGGCAATGTTGATCCCGAATTTCAAGAATACATTGTGCATCATGCAATAAATGGAATAACAACCTATGGATTGAATAATTATGACCATCGTGTAAATATCTATAAAAATGTGATTTTTATGACATTCTATCCAGAAAGCACTGAACTGGATGAATTTGTTAACAATTTTGACGATAATTATTTTTCTATCATCAGTAATGCCGTTACATACACTAGAAATGCAGTTCCAATTATTAACAGTACACAACTATTTAAGGATGCATACTCCATATATTTTCAGAAATTAATTGAAAATCTTAGTATGATTCAAACTACGGGATTTTCAAATTCCCAAAATATAGTTAAATATAGCTCCATAGTTCAAAAAAACATACAAATAATGAATGAAATTAATTTTGCCCTTTCCAGCTTCAATATGGTACAATCATGCTTTGAAAATGGAATGCGAGCAATGGCGATAAAAATGTATGCAGAAGCAGAGGCAGAAATGAGAATTGAAGCTTGGCAAAAATTCATCACTGAGAATCCTGATCTCGATCAGGCAATAGTAGATGGTTTTTATGAGGCTGTTGAAGAATATCATGATTACACAGAAAGCCCTATTTATTTAGAGATTATTGATGACATAATTCATGATACGGAATTTTGGAAACCAACAGTTTCAATGTGTATTTTAGCACTTAAAACTACTATTTTGACTAGCTCCACTTTAATGGCATTAGGCATGGTTGGTCATATTATTGGTGGGGCTTTTATAGCAGCACCTATTTTATTTGCAACCTGGGACGTTTTGCATGATGGTGATAAATTGCTTGAATCCGTCGTTTGTGCTGCAACACTTGAAAAACTAACTATTGCAGGGATGCCCGAAACACCCATTAGTAATGTTGATGATATGGCGTACATAAGTGTAATGACAAATATCAGAAATTGTTTAGCATTTCTGTTTTATGCGAACTTTAGTGATCGATTGGATCTTTTTGGGGGAAGTTTTATTGCAAGATTGCAAAGTGGAAATTCAAACTACCAGGCATATGAGCAACACATGATGCAATTAAGAGATCTGAGATTTATGTATTTTACTGTTTATAGACCAGATCTATTTCCCATCACTGAAACAATGTACGGTTTTATATCCGAACGATGTTCATCAGGAATTCTGTTATCTGCAAACTTTTCATCTTCAGAAAACTCAATCTACCAGAATAGTACTATAGATTTTTTTGATAATTCTTCGGGAAATCCAAATTCCTGGCAATGGACATTTGAAGGTGGGACACCGTCAACGTCAATTTTACAAAATCCTGAGGTTACATATAATACAATAGGAACGTTTGATGTTACCTTAACAGTAAGTAATGGAATTACTAGTAACACCCATCACGAAGACAATTTCATTCTTGTCTTAAATGCAACAACTCTTTCTTTGGGTAAAGCAGAACCACCCCAGGGCAATACTTCAACAAATTTTGTTTTTTCTGTTTTATATAAGGACTTAATCAACCAGCCTCCGCAATACGTTAAAACCATTGGTTCGGGATGGTCTTTGACCATGAGTGGTAACGGGACTAATTATTCTAACGGCGTACAATATTCAGCTAGCAAAATTTTTGATAATCCCGGAATGTATAGTTACTATTATGAAGCAAAAACTTCAGGCAATCAAATTATCAGGTATCCAGAATCCGGCTTTCTTACATTAAATGTAACCCAAAACTGTGAGGGATGGGATATCGAGGTCACCAACTTAACATCAAGTTCAAGTTATCTGCTTAATGGTGGTACGGTAAGTCTCACAGCCACAGTGCACAATAACAGTAATTCGCCTGACAAGAATTATTCAAATGTGCCGTATACTTTCCAAATGTTTTCTCCAGATGGATCAGTAATAGACTCGGAATCGGGTGCTATTTCTTCCTTAAATCAAACAGTTGTTACTTCCATCACCAAACAATTGACCACCGGTTCTTCTCAGGGAAATTACGTTGTTATATTTTCGGTTTATCCAACCTGTGACGATGAGCCCTCCAACAATAGTGCTTCAAAAACAATTATTGTTGGACAAGCAGGCCCAATTCATCAATTTTATGTTTCAGGCAATCAGGCTTTTGTTGAATTAGGATATGCCCCATATGAAATGTGCCATTTTTTTAATGGTGATAATTATTGCGTTACAAATATTTATAGTGATAGAATAACAATAAGTCAAAATGGAGGTGATAACAAAATAATTTATTTAAATGATTTCAGAGAATACAACTCAGGGCAAGTAGCGCTGATATTAGAGGGAATCAATACTATTAATAGCGATTTTGCAATGGTGAGTTTCGGAATTCAAAATGAAGATTATGTCACTTTTGTCCAAACTGAAATTTCTTGCTTACCCGGAGATGAAATATATTTTGAAGCAAATTGCATTTCGAACACATTTGATAATGATGATCCGGATTTCTACAAGAATTCATACATCGAAGATTGGTTTGATGATGTAGATTTATTTAATGGAAATCATACAGCTCAATATCTATTCACAATTCCTGATGATGTGACAATAGGTACTTATGACTTCTTTATTGGTTGTGAACTTATTGGGGGAAATGAATCTTTTATTCGAGAATTAAAAATAACAATTCTAAGTTTGCCTCCCAATATTTCAAGCCTTAATAAATATCAAGTTTCTGCAGATGACCAACTCATTATCTCAGGTACAAACTTTGGGACAAGTCAGGGCACAGTAAAATGTTATAATAACTTAAATGCAACGCTAATTTCCTGGAATGCCACCCAAATTAAGTGTTATGTTCCAAACGGGGTGCAGAATGGAAACCTTTATGTTATCAATAGCGCCGGAACCAGTAATGGCATATCCTATCAGGTTATTAGTTCCACCGGAGACCCTGTGGTTGTGCAACCTATTCCTGATATGTCAATGGATAGAAATGGCAGCCTGATTATAGCTGACTTAAACAATACATTCTGGGATCCAAATAATGATCCTCTTATATTCGATGTTCCAACATCACCTGAACATATTGTCCCAACAATAAATAATGGAATTCTTACACTCACTGCTGATAATCTGGCCGAAGGCGTTAACACAATCACTGTTAATGCAAAAGACTTAACCAATGTAACAGTACAGGATGTGTTTTTATTAACAATTAACAGTATTCCGGCCTTTGCTAATTTCGTTTCAAATTCAAATCAAATTAGTACCGGCCAGTCTGTTACTTTCACAGATTTATCATCCGGAGGAATATCCACTTGGTTATGGACATTTGAAGGGGGTACACCCGCTACCTGGAATGGACAATATCCTCCCCAAATACAATACAATACACCAGGTACATGGGATGTGACACTCGAGGTAGGTAATCTCAACAGCACAGATATTGAGTTTAAACCGGATTTCGTTATTGTGACACCACCTCCTCAGATTAGCATTACTCCCGATAATTTGAATTTTGGAGATGTTTATGTAAATCAATGTAATACTAAAAGTTATCAACTTGATGGGAGTAATTTAACAAGCAATATCGAAATTTCAGCGCCAATAGGGTTTCAAATATCTCTTCAACAATTTACAGGTTACACTGATTTTCTTGTTGTTCAAAACAATGCTGGTAATGTTTTCCAAACAATTCATGTTAAATTCTGCCCTACCGAAGCACAATCATACTCTGGTGTAATCTCTCATGTTACTTCAGGGGTCGCAACACAAAACTTAACAGTAAGTGGAAATGGGATTGATACCCCTGAAACATTTTCAATTAACATCCCGGCGGGCTGGAGCGGAATATCTTCCTATCTTGTTCCTGTTGAACCTGAATTCGAGCAGGTAATGGCACCAGTTAATAACCAATTAATCATAGCCAGGAATTTTACCGATGTCTATTGGCCAGAATTTGCAATTAATACAATTGGTGAATACAATGTATTTGATGGATATATTGTAAAAATGAATTCACCTGCCAATTTACAGTTTTCAGGTATTAAACCACAGGAAAAGACAATTAACCTGACGTCAGGATGGAATATTCTGCCGGTACTTTCAGATCATGAAGTCAGTTACCAGGAATTGCTATCACAGCTTGGAGAGAATTTAATTATCGTCACAGAAATTGCCGGTAGCCGGGTAATCTGGCCCGGAGCTGGAGTTTACAGTCTGACAGGGTTAACACCCGGGCAAGCTTATATGATCAAAATTGAAGAAGCTTGTACCTTTAATTACAGCTATTTGACTGTAAATCCACAAAACCAGGATGTAGCTGCCTCAGCCGGATTAACAACTTTCACGATTAATACAAATACCTCCTGGACTGTTGAAGAAAGTGTATCCTGGTTCTCAGTTACACCGATGTCCGGGATTCAAAATGGAATCCTGAATGTTAATTATGATGAGAACACATTGGTCACACAAAGAAATGGACAGATAACAATTACTGCTGAAGGTGGTTCACCAGTAGTTACTGTTACTGTCATCCAGGCTGGGGCTGCACCGACTTTAACAGTTTCACCTGCCTACAGAGATGTGACATCAGCAGCCGGTACCACAACTTTTAATGTTTCTTCAAATACTTCATGGTCTGTTGATGAGAGTATTTCCTGGTTCTCAGTTTCACCGATGTCAGGAAATAACAACGGGACTTTGACAGTGTCATATACTCAAAATACATCGATAACACCAAGAAATGGTCAACTAACAATAACTACAGATGGTGGTACACCCGTTGTTTATGTAAATGTTAACCAGACTGGCACCGACCCAACATTAACAGTGACTCCTTTGAACAGAGATGTTTCATCGGCAGCAGGTTCAACAACCTTTACCGTTACCTCAAACACCACATGGTCCGTTACAGAATTGGTTGACTGGCTTACGGTTACCCCTCCCGCCGGTAATGGAAACAGCACACTCAATGTAAATTATGATGCCAACACAGGTTCAACCATCCGAGTTGGTGAAATAACTATTGCTACATCAGGTTCAGCAGTACAGATAATGGTAACCATCCACCAAAATAATAGTGAAGGATTAATTGCATATTATCCATTCAATGGCAATGCCAATGATGAAAGCGGTAATGGTAATATAACGACAATTAATGGAGCAATACCAACCTCAGATCGTTTTGGAAATGCCAACTCAGCATATTATTTTGATGGTATAAATGATGAGATAATAATAACACCACAACAAATTCTTAAAGATATGCCAGCCGGCAATCATTCTTTTTCTGTCTGGATAAATATGGAAACTTCATCAAATTTTCCGGATATGATTGTTGATCTTTCAAATACTGGTCCCTATGGTGATCAAAGAGGCCTCAGAATATATTCAAATTATAATCCTGTATTTAAATGGGTTACAAATTCCGGATCGTTTAATGCGATTTTTAATTCTGGTTTACAAACAAATACTTGGTATAATATTGTCGGAGTACTTAATGGCAATCAAGGTAGTCTGTATATAAATGGGGATTTAGTTGCTTCAAATAATTCAACTGGCCAGCCTAATAATATTTCAATGGCAAAAATTGGAAATATATCGACTGGTGGTACATATAATAACTTTTTTCATGGTAAAATTGATGATTTAAGGCTTTATAATCGTGCTTTATCTGAACAGGAAGTTTACAATTTATATGGATTTCGGTAGTAGGCGCTAAAATCCTGCTATTTGCATTTGGTTAGAAATTTGTTCTTTGACATTTTTGTAATCGTACTTTGTAAGTGTCTCTTTCACAAGCGTTTTATCCAGTAAAGAAATGCCAAGTATTTTTAGTATTTCGTAGATTGGAGGTTCAACTTTCAGTTTATTTCAATAGTAACTACCAAACAGTATGCGATGATTGCACATTAGATTTGGATCTTGACGGTATTCATCATTCTACCCCAGAAAGACTTGATCTTTTTATCCTGTTTCAATCATTTTAACAATATTTCAACCTCCCAACTTTTTTCAACAATATGGGTAATTCAACAGCATTCAGATCAGTATTGTTGGTCAAATAAACAAGACATTTCACAAGTGTCTATTAATAAATGTTAAAATTCTTAAGCCTAACTTCTTATTGAAATTAATTTGTTTAATCATTATGTTTAATCTGTTAATATTCATACATTAGTATCAATTTATAACGCCTAAGCTTTTGAATACAGTTCCCAATTATGTCAGGTTTGAGAGTTTCATCTCAAAACTTAATTCAAAAGTGCGACAAGGTTTTCATCAAAATCAATAATGAATATCAGTAAGATACAATTAATATTAACGTATTTTAATAGACACCAGTGAAGACATTTCTCTTGTTCCTTGTCGTAATATTTGATCTTACTGAGTTTATCGGGTAATCTTTTTATAAATAGAACCTTTCCAGTTTCCCGATTTGGTCGTTTAGCTCCAATACATTCGTTGACGGAACTCTGTCAATCTTTAAAGCAGATGGACAGATGATGACAATGCAAAGCCTCAATCAGACAAAAACAAAAATCAATGTGAGTAACCTGACTCCAGGCATTTACATTCTTAACATCAGTATTGATGGTAAACCCTTCATTAAACGTTTGGTAATTCAATAGTAAATTTTAAAAGAGAATTACTTTTTAAGCACCCTGCAGTCCTTTTCGCATTGCGGGGTGTTTTCGTTTATTTCAGTCATCACTTCATAAATTATCAAAACTTGCAATTTTTGCAAGTTTTGATAATTCGTTTGAAACCCAACCGTTCAACCCATGCCATATCAGGAGCCTTGTCTATCAATTTTTCACGTCTACGCTACAAATAGTTTTCGTTTGTAACGAAAAGAAGTTATCTTTTCAAACGAAAACATTTTACCCTTACACATTAGTGTAAATATCTGATTCGATTCCTGTTTATTAACAAAACATTGTTACAATGAACTATATTTCTACTGATTTTCAGGGATTGTAAAAGTTTTTGCCATTAACTTGCCGGAAAAATACCTTGAGGAAGTCCGATGGAATTGATAAAAATGGCATAAAACTAGTTCATGTAGTGAACCCATTCTTTGCTACTTTTGTGAAAAAGCGAATTATGAAGCTTAAATATGTTTACTGGCAGGACGGAATCTGGTGGTTGGGTTATCTGGACGAATACCCGGATTATCAAACACAAGGCTCGACTCATGAGGAGCTTTTGGAAAATCTGAAAGATATCTACCTTGAAATGACCAGCGGAAAAATACGCTTGATATAAAAAGCTGACATTTTTGCCACAAAGGCACGAAGACACAACGAAATCCAACCTTTCGATTGTTTTTAAACCCTTTTCGCGCCTTTGAGTATTTGTGGTGCAATCTGCAAGGTTAAAAAGTCAACCTTTCGCCGTCTTGGTTGTTTAATCTCAAATGAAATTTCAAAGTCGAACAAACAATGGAAAAAATCACCCTCTTTTGGTTCCGGCGCGATTTGAGACTGGAAGACAACACCGCACTTTACCATGCTCTGATTGAGCAGGGGAACGTACTGCTGGTTTTTATTTTCGATACCGGAATCCTTGATAAACTGGGAAATAAGGAGGACAAAAGGGTTTCGTTCATCAAAAAGCATGTGGATAACATCAAAAATGAACTTGAAAAGCATGGCTCCTCTCTGCTGGTGAAATATGGACGGCCTGTTGAAATATTCGATGAACTTACCAACACATACCCCGTTGCTGCGGTGTACACCAACCACGACTACGAGCCTTACGCCCGGGAGCGGGATGAAGCCGTAGGCCGGTTGCTGAAATCCAAAGGAATACTTTTTAAAACTCACAAAGACCAGGTGATCTTTGAGAAAGACGAGGTGATGAAAGACGATGGTAAACCTTACACCGTTTTTACACCTTATTCAAGAAAATGGCTGGAAAAGTTCAGGAAAGAACCACCTTTGCCAGCCCCCTCTGAGAAACATTTTGACCGGCTTTTCAAAACGGCTCCATTTGAAGATTTCGATTTGAAAAGCACTGGTTTTTATGAAGTTGATCTGTTGGAACCATCCTTACAACCGGATGAAACCATCATCCGGAATTACCACAAAACCCGGGATTTTCCTTCCATCGAAGGCACTTCCCGCATGAGCGTTCACCTGCGTTTTGGAACCATCAGCATCCGGAAACTGGTAAAACTGGCCGATGCCATAAACCCAACCTACCTGAACGAGCTGATCTGGCGGGAATTTTACATGATGATCCTGTGGCATTTCCCGCAAGTGGTCAACAATGCTTTTAAACCGGCTTACGACAACATCCGCTGGCTGAACGATGAAAAACAATTTGCTGCCTGGTGCCAGGGTAAAACGGGCTACCCGATTGTGGATGCCGGCATGCGGCAACTCAACCAAACCGGATACATGCACAACCGTGTGAGAATGATCGTTGCCAGTTTTCTTACCAAACACCTGC